>NZ_JBFRCL010000011.1:0-175777 GCF_040965695.1 Paraburkholderia sp. BR10937 | reverse complement strand
GCCAACGCTTCGCCTACGCCCTTACGGACGTACACGCATGACTCGAGGCCGTCGTGGCTGGCTAGGCCTTCAACGTATGACTCTTTCATTCACAACACCTTGCCGGTTTTGACCGGCGCACGGACGCGTTCATTTCATTTCTCCATTGGAAGACGTTGCGTGTGCCGCGCGCTTTTTTCCTCGCGCAGCACACGTTGGATGCATGTCATGCAAAACCGACCACGAGCGGCCCGAGCAGCGTGAGCAGCACATTCGCGATCGCGTAGGTAATGGCGAACGGCACGGTGGGCACCGCGCTTTCCGCCTTGTCGAGAATGCCGCCGAAGGCCGGGTTCGCACTGCGCGCACCGGACAGCGCACCCGCGAGGATGGCCGCGTTGTTGTACTTGAGGACGTAGCGGCCAAACAGCATCGTAAGGAAGAGCGGCACCATCGTGACCGCCACGCCGAGCAGGAAGATCGTGATGCCGCTCTGCTTGATCGTCACGACGGCCTGCAGGCCCGAGTTCAGCCCCACCACCGCGACGAACGCCGCAAGCCCGAAGTCCTTGAGCAGCTGCGACGCCGCGGGCGGCATCACGCCGTACATGGGGTGCTTGCCGCGCATCCAGCCGAATACGAGACCCGCGAGCAGGCAGCCGCCGCCCGAGCCAAGCGTGAGCGGAATGCCCGCCACGTTCACCACGATCAGGCCCACCAGCAAGCCGAGCACGAGGCCCACGCCCATGTAGATGAAGTCGGTCTTGTTGCTGTACGCGAGTTCGTAGCCGGCGGCCTGCACGGCGCGCTTCGTATCCGTCGCGGTGCCATAGATCGTCACCACGTCGCCGTGCTCGAGCTTCGTTTCGGGCAGCAGCGGCACGGGCTGGCCCACACGCTCGATCTTTTCGATGTACACGCCATGACGCAGATCGCGGTCGACGTTCTTGCGCACTTCGGCAATCGTCGTGTGGTTCATGCCCTTCTTCGTGAAGACGAGCTGGCGCGTTTGCATCACGAGGCTCATGCCGCCCGAGTCCGGCACTTCCGGCCCGATCAGTGCGCCCACTTCGACCATCTGCTCGCGGCGGCCCACCACCAGCACGACATCGTCGCGGCTCAGCACGAAGTCAGGGGTGGCGTCGAGCAGCTTGCCCGCGCGGCGAATCTTCTCGACCGCCACCAGGTCGCCCTCGGCCAGCTCGATTTGCTTGACGGTCCTGCCCGCCGCGTTCTCGACACGGAACACACGCCCGAACAACTCGGGCAGCGCCGTGATCTGGCCCGGCCCCGCGGCGGCGTTGCCGCCCGACATCTCGCGCTCGGCGTCCGCGGAAGCGTCCTTGAGGCTGCGGCCCATGAACTTCGGCAGGATGTTCACGCAGACGATGATCGCGCCGAGCGAGCCGAACACGTAGGTGACGGCGTAGCCGATCGCGACGTCGGCCTGCATGGCCTTGATCTGGTCGGGCGGCAGCCCGAGGCGCGCGATCGCGTCGCCGGCCGTGCCGATGATGGCCGACTGCGTCATGCCGCCCGCCGCGAGACCGGCCGCGAGACCCTTGTTGAGGTGAAAGAGCTTCGCGCAAATCAGCACGGTGGCGAGACCCGCCAACGCCATGAACACCGCCATGGCGATTTCGCGCAGCGTCTTGCGGTTGAGCGAGTTGAAGAAGCCCGGGCCTGAGTCGTAGCCCACGGCATAGATGAAGACGGCGAACATCACAGACTTCACCCCGTTGTCGACGGTCACGCCCACCTGGCTCACGACGACGGCCGCGAGCAGCGAGCCGCCCACGCCGCCTAGCTGGAACTTGCCGAAGTTGATCTGGCCGATCCAGTAGCCAACCGCCAGAGAAAGAAATAGCGCGATTTCCGGGGATTTGTGAAAGATGTCATGCAACCATTCCATCGTGTCCTCGCTTTGGAAAGAATCCCCGTTGCTGCCGGGGATGGCCGGCAATGGAACACCGCCGGCCAGATCGAGCCGAAAACACCAGCCAATATTCGTCAGCCAAACTTCGCCGCGAGCCCTACCACCACGGGGCCCATGAGCGGCAAGAGGATGTTCGACAGCGCGTAGGTGATCGTGTAGCCGATCACGGGAGTCGAGTTGCCGGCTACGCCGACGAGCGCACTGATCGCCGGCGTGCTGCACTGCTGGCCTGCGATGGCGCCGAGCAGCATCGGCGCTTCGAGCTTGAGGAACATGTGCCCGATCCACAGTGAGAGAAGCCCGGGAATCAACACCATCAGAATGCCGGCGAGCGGCAGCGCGAGACCGTACTCGCGCACGAGCTTGATGGCGTCGGGGCCCGCGGAAAGCCCGACGGCCGCGATGAAGGTGGCGAGACCAAAGTCCTTGAGCACCTGCGCGGCGGCCGAAGGCAGCGAGCCAACCAGCGGGTAACGCGAACGCAGCCAGCCGAAGAACAGACCCGAGAGCAGGCACCCGCCGCCCGTGCCGAGCACCAGCGTGACGCCGCCCACCTTCACGCCGAAACGCCCGATCATCATGCCGACCAGCACGCCGAGGCCCAGATAGATGAAGTCGGTCTTCTGGGTGTGCTGGATCCCGTAGCCAAGACGCTTCGCGCCGCGCGCGACGTCGCTGGGCGTGCCGACCAGCGTCAGCACGTCGCCGCGATGCACGACCATGCCGGGCAAGGCGGGCACCGTGTTGTCGAGCCGCGTGATCGCGCCGACGTAGATGCCGCGGCCCGCTTCCGGCGCGGCGCGTTCGCGCATTTGCGCGAGCGTGAGGCCGTTGACGTCGCGCTGCGTGACCATCACGTCCACGCGTCTGGCGAGCAGCGTGAACAAGCCCTCGCCGGGCATCTCTTCGCCAAGACTGCCTGCCGCTTCGATCACGGCTTCGCGGCGCCCTGCGATCAGCACGATGTCGCCGCCCGCAGCACGGACTGCGCGTTGGCGTCGAGCTGGCGTCCATCGCGCAGCACGTACTCGATCGTGAGGTTGTTGCCAAAGCGCGCCTCGAAGGCGGCGACTGCGGCGCCGGCCGCGGGTCCCACCTTGAACGCACGACCTTCGAGCGCGCCGTCGCCGCCGAGCTTGCGATACAGGCGCGCGGCCTCTTCGCGCAGGTTCACGCGCAGGATTAGCGGGGCGATCTGGCTCGTGAAGAGCACGATGGTGACGAGGCCGAAGAGGTAGCTCACGCTGTACGCGGTCACGATATGCGCCTGCAGCGTGCTCACCTGGGCGTCGGTGAGGCCGAGCCGCGTGATCGCCTCGGAAGCCGTGCCGATCACGGCCGATTCGGTCGCCGCGCCCGCGAGCAGGCCCGCCGCGGTGCCCGCATCGAGCTTCATCACGACGACCGCGATCATGATGAGCGCCATGACCGAGACGATCTCGACGATCGAGAGAAGTCCGTAACGCCAGCCGCGCCCGACGTTCGCGAAGAACTGCGGACCGCCCGTGAAGCCGAGCGCAAAGATGAAGAGTGCGAAGGCAATGTTCTTGAGGTCCGGCGAGAGGCGCGCGCCGGTTTGCCCGAGCACGAGCGCGACGATCAACGTGCCGCACACGCCCCCCAGGGAGATCGGGCCAAAGCGGATCGAACCGATCAGATAACCGAGCGCGAGGCTCACGAACAGGGCAATCTCGGGTTGCGACTTCAGCAATTCGACGATCATGTCTGGTCTGCCGATTTACGTTTTATTTAGCCCGAAAGCATGCTCAAAAAACAAGCGGCAATGCACATTAAATAACATGCAACGCTAATTCCCGGTCGTTATTTTCCCCACGCGCAACAATTCATTCACGCAGAAAACGCATCGACGTGTGCTTAATGCCGGCTTGTAAATGACGGGGAATTCACCGACCGCAATGACTCACAATTCACCGCAGGTAAAGGGCGGCCCGCCATGAATCTGGCAGTTCTGACAGATGTTCGCTGGTTGCGTGAATTACGCAAACACGTTATCCGCAATGCACAATACTTGGATAGTGACAAAAACGCACAACGCATTCCTCACTCAATACATGCCGATTGCGTATTGGATCTTTTACAAGTAAGAAATGCCGCCGTGTGTTGAGATAGATATTGTAATTCTCACGGACTGTCAATATTATTTTTGTTAGATTCCCGCAGTCGTCCATCGCAGTCGTTCATTCGAGGCACATTGACCAGAACAACGCGACACACCGCTTCGTTCCTCAACTTCGCCAGCAGTTGCAGTGTCCCTCAACCGGTCCATGCATCGAGCATATGAGGCTACACATGAACCAGATACACGCCATGCGCGTCTTCGTCAGGGTTGCGGAAACCGAGAGCTTTCGTCGCGCCGCACAGCAGCTCGACGTCTCCAACGCGCTCGTCACGCGCTCCGTCGCGATGCTCGAGGCGCACCTGAATACACGCCTCATCAATCGCACCACACGCAATCTCGCGCTGACCGAGGCAGGCCAGCGCTACCTCGAGGGCTGTCGTTGCGTGCTGGAGGAACTCGATCATCTGGAGCGCTCGCTGGCGCACACAGAAAGCGAGCCGAGCGGCACGCTGCGCGTGGTGGCCGCGGGTGCGCTCTCGCTCGCCACGCTCACGCCGCTCATCGACGGTTACCGGCGTCTGTATCCACGCGTGAACGTGCGCCTCACGCTCGCCGAACGGCCCGTGGATCTTACGGAAGACGGCTTCGACGTGGGCATCGTCGGCGCCACGCCCGCACGCAACGGCGAGTGCGTGGAACGCGCGCTCGGCACCACGACGTTCGTCCCCTGCGCGGCGCCCGCGTGGCTCGCCGAGCACGGCGAGCCGCATACGCCAGAGGAGCTCGCACAGTGCGCGGCGGTCGCGCTGCCCCCCGAGGAGCGCAGCGCGACGTGGCAGTTCGCGAAGCCCGGCGAGCGTGCCCGGCAGGTCACGCTGGAGCCCGGCTACGCCGTCAACAACATGCTGATGGTGCGGCTCGCCGCGCTGGCCGGCATGGGCGTGGCGGTCGTGCCCGCGCCGCTCGTCGCCGACGACTTTAGCGCGGGCACGCTGCGCCGGCTGCTGCCCGACTACGACATCGACGATCCCGACGCGCGCATGTCCATCGTCTATCCGAGCCGCCAGTATCTGCCCGCGAAGACGCGCCGCTTCGTCGACTACACGGTCGAGCATTTCGAGCATGCACGTCATGCATCGCCCATGGCGGCGAGTTCCAATGGCGCACCCAGGCGGCCGGTGAGCGTGGCGTGAGCGCAGATCGGGCGTGCGTAGTGCGTGCGCCCGCTTGTTTGAGAACATGCCGCTTGCAAATGCGCCGTTAGCGAACATGCCGTTCGCGCACGACGGCGCATCAGAGCCGGGGCGAACTGCCGTCGACCGGAACCAGCAGGCCCCCGTCGCCCGCGCCGCACAGTTCGCGCAGCAATGCCGCTTCGCGCTCGTGCACTTCCACGGGTAGCCACAATGCCCCTGCCCATGCGAGGTAGCGCGCGCGATGCTGGCCGTTGCGAAACGCCACCACCCCCTCGTGCGCGAGTCCGAGCCATCCGGCGAGCCCCGCCACGCGGCGTTTGCTGATCGTCACGTAGGGCATCTGCGGCACGCGCTCGTTGTCCGGATCGAGAAACTCGCGAATGCCGCGAATCTTGCCGCTATGCCAGTCGTCGACGGGCTTGAGCACGTAGTCGGTGTCGTCGCGGTCGGCGCAGAGAAGCAGCTTGTGCAGATCGACGATCACGACGACGTGGCGCGTGCCGTCGGTCGTGAAGACGCGCTTGAAGCGCACATGGTCATACGCGTCGTGGTCGGGCAACGGGACGGTCCACAAGGGTCCACAAGCGGGATAGGGCAAGGAATCCGAAACGGAGGTGATGCTGGACATGGACGTCGATTGCATGCGTGCGGTGTGGAAAACGCAGTTCAGGAAATGAAACCGGCCTAAGCTACGGATGGACCATTAAATTTTTATGACGAATGCGGGGCGCATCGAGGAGCCGCAAATGACGATCGAATCTTTCGGCGAGCACGTCCGTATCGAGACTCAGGAACGTGTAGCAATTCTCGTGCTAGATCGCCCGGCGCAGCGCAACGCCATCGACCGGCCCGTTGCGAATGCACTCGCTGCCGCCTTTACGCGCTTCGAAGACAATCCCGCATGGCTCGCGGGCGTGCTGTACGGCGCGGGCGGCACGTTCTGCGCGGGCGCGGACCTCACCGCGCTCGCCGACCCCGAACGCCGCAATGAAATCCATGCGGACGGCAGTGGCCCAGGCCCGCTAGGTCCCACGCGCATGTCGCTCACCAAGCCCGTAGTCGCGGCGATTTCAGGCTATGCCGTTGCGGGCGGGCTCGAACTCGCACTGCTGTGCGACCTGCGCGTGGTCGAAGAAGACGCCGTACTCGGCGTGTTTTGCCGCCGCGTGGGCGTGCCGCTCATCGACGGCGGCACGGTGCGCCTGCCGCGCCTGATCGGCCTGTCGCGCGCACTCGATCTGATCCTCACGGGGCGCGCCGTCGATGCGCAGGAAGCTCTCGCATTCGGCCTCGCCAATCGCGTGGTCGCAAAGGGCGGGGCGCGCGAGGCCGCCGAGCAGCTGGCCGCGCAACTCGCGGCGCTGCCGCAGGCGGCGTTGCTCGCGGACCGCCGCTCGGCGCTCGAGCACAGCATGCTGCCCGACACGGCCGAGGCGCTGCGCCGCGAAGGCGCGCTCGGCTATCGCGCGGTACTCGACGAAGGGCTCGCACTCGCGGCGCGCTTCGCGGCCGGCGCGGGCCGTCATGGTGAACCGCTCGATCCACCGAAACCGTAGTGAGCTAAACAAAAATCGCACGCGAACGTAGCGAAAGCCGATTGACGTGTCGACAGCCACCATGCGCAGCGCTTGACGCTTGAAGGCGCGCGCGCGACCCACTACATTGAAATTGATCCGCGCCGCTGCCCCCGCCCCTGCCGCCATGTGTCATGACGCTGAGCACTGCTGCGTCATCTAACGGCAATCTTCAGACGAACCGCCCCGGCGCCCCCTTCCCTGATGCCGCATCACGGGAGAGATCTCATGCCGACGGATCGAATCATCCGCTTCGCGGACTTCGAACTCGACGTCGAGCGGTACCAGTTGCGCCGAGAAGGTACCGAGGTCAAGCTGGAGCGGTTGCCCATGGATCTGCTGATCCTGCTGGCCTCGCGCCGCGGCGAGCTGGTCTCGCGCGCGGACATCGTCGACCGGCTGTGGGCCGGAAGCCCCTTTCGCGACACCGACAACGGCCTGAACACGGCGATCCGCAAGATCCGCATCGCGCTCGCCGACGACCCCGCCAATCCGCGTCACCTCATCACCGTGAAGGGCAAGGGCTACCGGTTCGACGGCATCCTGCCCGCACGCGCCGACACTCACGATGCGCCGGCTGCCGCGCGCGACCCGCACATGCCGCGCGAGAGCGAGCACACGCTGCCCGCCGTGCGCATGCTGGTGCTGCCGTTCACCAACCACACCGGCGACGCGAGCCAGGACAGCCTGTGCAGCGCGCTCGCCGACGAAATCTCGGTCACGCTCGGCGCGCTCAACCCGGAACGCCTGCTCACGATCGCGCGCACCACGGCAGCGCGTTACCGCGCGACGCAAAAGAGCATCGGCGAGATCGCGCGCGAGCTGAAGCTCGACTACGTGCTCGAAGGCTCGCTCACGCGCGCGGGGCAGCAAACCCGCATCCTCACGCGTCTGATTCGCTGCGCCGACGAAGCGCAGATCTGGAGCCGCGCGCACGAAAGCGCCACGCAAGGCGCGCTCGACATCCTCAAGGAAGCGGTCGCGGCGCTCGCCGAGAACCTGGCGACCACGCTTTCCGAGCAGCAGCGCACGCGCCTCGAGCGGCGCCTGCCCGTCGATCCCGCCGCGCACGACGCGTATGTGCGCGGGCGTTTCTTCTGGTATCGCCGCGTACATTTCGAAGCGGGCTTTTGCGCCCATCACGGCATCGACGGCGAAGACTTCGTGCGCAGCCGCACCTACTTCGAGTCCGCACTCGAGCACGACCCGAGTTACGCGCTCGGCTATACAGGCCTTTCGAACTACTACGGATCGACGGTGGTGCATGGCTTCGTCGCGCCCGACGATGGCTGGCCGGTCGCACGCTCGCTTGCCGAGAGCGCGCTCGAACTCGACCCGGACCTGCCCGAGGCGCATCACGCGCTCGCGGCCGTGCATTACTTCTACGACTGGGACTGGGACCAGGCCGAGGCCGGCTTCAAGGCCGCACTGCGGCGCAATCCGAGTTACCCGGAGGCGCATCGGCTCTATGCGCGCATGCTGGTGGCGGCGGGACGCCGCGCGGAAGGCGACGCCGCGATGGAGCGCGCCGAACGCATCGATCCGCTGGCGTTCCAGGGGTCGCGCGCGTTCGGCATGGTGATGTCGGGCAGACACGCGGAAGTCGCGAGCGAATATCTCGCGCCGGGGCACATGGACCATCCGCCGCTCGTCTATCAGTTGCTCGCTACCGCGTTCGAAGTGAAAAAACTCTATGCGCAGGCCGTGGACGCCACCGTGGAGGCGCTCGAACGCTGCAGCCAGCAGGCGCGCGCGGCCACCATTCGTGCTCGATGGGAAACGGGCGGCTATGACGCGGTGCTGCGCTGGTATCTGGAAGATCTGCTCGCGCGGCGGCGGGCCCGGTACACCTCGCCGCTACTTATCGCCGAGGCCTATGCGCGCCTCGCGCAGCCCGACGAAATGTTCCGCTGGCTCGAAACGGCGCTCGCCGAGCGCAGTTCGCGCCTATGTGAGTTGCGCACGAATCCATGGTTCGCGCCCTGGCGTCCGACGGGGCGCATGCGGCTCATCGAAAAACATATTGGCGGCGGCCCGACACGCTGAGCGCCGGGCGGAGAATGCGAGAGCGCGTCGGGTCGCCGTCCTGATACCTGGGTCTCCCCGTCGACTCAGTTCCCGTGATAGAGCCCTTCGCTCAGCGCCTTCTGCTGGCCCGATTGCTCGGAGCGCACCAGGTCCTGGTAGACCTGCGCGTGCGTGAGCGCCATCGGCGCGCCCGAAGCGCTCGTCGACATCGGCGCGCCGCCGACGTCCTGCGCAGCCGGCGGCGTGCTGGCCTGTTGTGTCTGGTCGTCGCTCTGCGCTTGCGCCAGCGCGCTACCCGCGAATAAGGCGGCCGCTGCGGCCACCGCGATGCGTACTGTGTTCATCGTGTTCATGTCATCGCTCCAGGAGGGTTGCGCATGTTCGGTTCCGTCATGCGCGGGACGGACGATGCGAGGGCGGCGCCCGCCGGCGGGCGGACCGGATGGCGGACTGTTTCGCTCGCTGGATCGTGTGGGTATCGTGCTGCCCGCGAGCGCGTTGCGCCATGCACGTAACCTGTAGAAATCGTCAAGAAAAATGACGGAACGGTGAACGGGGTCCGGCGAGACAGGCTGTTGTTTTCCCAACAGCATTGAAAATGCGTGCCGTATGCGTTGTGTCAGGTTTCAGTACAATTCCGCGTTGACTTAAATAAAACGGCTTCGCGCTCAAGGCCCGTCGCCGACCTGCGCCGACCACTCGCCATGCCCTTGCCTCTTCTCGCCCTTGCCGTTGCCGCTTTTGGTATCGGTACCACCGAATTCGTCATCATGGGCCTGCTGCCCGACGTCGCGCGTGACCTGAGCGTCTCGATCCCGGCGGCGGGCATGCTCGTCTCGGCCTACGCGCTCGGCGTGACGATCGGCGCGCCCATCGTCGCCATCGCCATTGCCAATGTGCCGCGCAAGCAGGCGCTCATGCGCCTGATCGGCATCTTCATCGTCGGCAATCTGCTGTGTGCGCTCGCCCCGAACTACTCGATCCTGATGGCCGCGCGCATCGTCACTGCGTTCTGCCACGGCGCGTTCTTCGGCATCGGCTCGGTGGTCGCGGCAGGCCTCGTCGCGCCGAACCGCCGTGCACAGGCCATCGCGCTGATGTTCACGGGCTTGACGCTCGCCAACGTGCTGGGCGTGCCGCTCGGCACGGCGCTCGGCCAGATCGCCGGCTGGCGCACGACGTTCTGGGCCGTGACGGCCATCGGCATCCTCGCAGCGGCGGCGCTGCAGGTGTGCCTGCCCGCGAAGATCGAAATGCAGAAGGCGAGCCTCGTGCATGAGTTCGGCGTGCTGAAGAACCCGCAGGTGCTCATGGTGCTCGGCATGAGCGTGCTGGCCTCGGCCAGCCTCTTTGCGGTCTTCACCTACATCACGCCGATTCTCGAAGACGTGACTGGTTTTTCACCGCATGAAGTCATGTTCGTGCTGCTGCTGTTCGGCCTTGGGCTCACGGTGGGCAGCACGCTGGGCGGCAAGCTCGCCGACTGGAAGCTCATGCGCTCGCTGCTCACGTTCCTCGCCATGATCGCCGTGGTGCTCGCCGCCTTCTCGCTGACCATGCACGACCCGATCGCGGCCATGGCGACGATCTTCGTGTGGGGCATTCTCGCCTTCGCGATCGTGCCGCCACTGCAGATACTGATCGTCAACCGCGCGAGCGATGCGCCCAACCTCGCCTCCACGCTCAACCAGGGCGCGTTCAATCTTGGCAACGCAGGCGGTGCGTGGATCGGGGGCGTGGCGATCAGTGCGGGCGCGCCGCTCACGGCGCTGCCGTGGGTAGGTGTGGTCACCGCTTTTGCGGCGCTCGCGCTCACGCTGGTTTCGGCGCAAATCGACCGGCGCGCGCGCCGTCGCGTAGCGGTTTCCGGGCCGACTTCCTGCGCTTGATGCTCTTCTCGATGCGCGCACGGGCGGGCGCGTGTTGCACCGAGTCGCGCGCGCTCAAACGGAGGCACGCCTGCGCCGCGATATTCGCGCGCACGTAGTAGCATCTCGCCCGATGAAAACCGTCCTCACCCGCGACTTTCTCGCGCTGATCCTGAGCGTGGCCGTGGTCGGCCTCGGCTCCGGCGCGACGCTTCCGCTCACCGCCCTCGCCCTCACTGATGCCGGCTACGGCACCGCCATCGTCGGCCTGCTCACCGCCGCCCGGCGCTGGGGGGCCTCGCCGTCGTGCCGTTCACGGCATGGATCTCGACACGCTTCGGCTCGCGCCAGGTGATCGTCGGCTCGGTGCTAACCGTGGCCGTCGCGACCGCATTGATGCAGGCAAGCGCCAACCTGTGGCTCTGGGCGCTCCTGCGCATGCTCTGCGGCGCGGCGCTCATGCTGCTCTTCACCATCGGCGAAGCCTGGGTCAACGAACTCGCCGACGACTTGAACCGCGGCCGTGTGGTGGGCATCTACGCGACCACGTTCACGCTGTTCCAGATGTCGGGCCCGGTGCTCGTGAGCCAGATCGCGGGCTATACGGCGTGGCGCTTCGCGATCTGCGGCGCGATCTTTCTCATCGCGCTGCCGATGCTCGCGGCGATCCGCTCGAATCCGCAGCAAACCGACATGCACGAGCCGCACGGAAGCTGGCGTCACGTGATGCCGAAAATGCCTGCGCTCATCGTCGCCACCGGTTTTTTTGCGCTGTTCGATACGCTCGCGCTCTCGCTGCTGCCGCTCTTTGCGATGGGTCACGGCATCGACACCGAGGTGGCCGTGCTGTTTGCCTCGGTCGTGCTGCTCGGCGACACGACCATGCAATTCCCCATCGGCTGGCTCGCTGACCGGCTCGGCCGCGAGCGCGTGCATGCGCTCATGGGTGTGATCGTCGCGCTGCTGCTGCCGCTGTTGCCCTTCGTCGTCGATACGGCCTGGCTGCGCTGGCCGCTCCTCTTCGTGCTGGGCGCGGCGGCGGGCTCCATTTATACGCTCGCTATCGTGGCGTGCGGCGAGCGTTTCCAGGGCGTCGCGCTCGTTTCCGCGAGCGCGCTCGTGAGCGCGGCGTGGAGCGCGGCGAGCTTCGGCGGCCCGATCGTCACCGGCGCGCTGATGGAGCATGCGGGCCGCGATGCGATGCTGTGGGTGCTGTTTGCGGGGGCGCTGGTGTTTCTCGGCGCGCTGCGCTGGGAGCGCTCGCGCGGGCTGGCGCAAGCGCGCGCATAGCACGAGCACGAACGAAAAAACGGCCGATGTGCCTTCCAAGCGCATCGGCCGCTTTGCTTGCTGGTTCGAGGCGTAGTTACTTCAGCGCCGGGAGGATCTTGCCGACGCAGGCACCAAAGCCCACGCGATAGCCATCGCCCTGGCACCAGCCCGCGAGCGTGAGTTCGTCGCCGTCTTCGATGAAGCCGCGCGTGCCGCCGCTCTTCAGTTCGAGCGGGTTCTTCGCGTTCCACGTGAGTTCGAGCAGGCTGCCGAACGAGTCCGGCGTCGGGCCCGAGATCGTGCCCGAACCCATCAGGTCGCCCACGCGCGTGTTGCACCCCGCCACGGTATGATGCGCGAGCTGCTGCGCCATCGACCAGTACATGTAACGAAAATTCGTGCGTGCTATGGTCGTCGCCTCGGCCGCGCCTTCGGGCTGCATCCGCACTTCGAGCGAGATGTCGAACGCGTGGTCGCCTTCGTGACGCAGGTATTCGAGCGGCTGCGGTTCCTGCACCGGCTGCGCGACGCGGAACGGCTCCAGCGCGTCGAGCGTGACGACCCACGGCGAAATCGTCGTGGCAAATCCTTTCGAATTGAACGGCCCGAGCGGCACGTATTCCCATTGCTGGATGTCGCGCGCGCTCCAGTCGTTGAGCAGCACCATACCGAAGATGTGATCCTCGGCGTCTTCGCACGCGATCGGCTCGCCGAGCGCATTGCCGCGCCCGACGATGAAGCCCGTTTCCAGCTCGATGTCGAGTTTGCGGCACGCACCGAACACCGGACGCTCCTGATCGGGCAGCTTCAACTGGCCGTTCGGGCGGCGCACCGGCGTGCCGCTCACCACCACCGACGACGCCCGGCCGTTATAGCCGATCGGCATCTCGGACCAGTTCGGCAGCAGCGCATTCTTCGGATCGCGAAACATCGAGCCGACGTTCGTCGCGTGTTCCTTTGACGAGTAGAAGTCGGTGTAGCCCGGAATCTGCACGGGCAGATGCAGCTTCGCGTCGGCAAGCTTCACGAAGGCGCGCTGGCGCAATGCCGCGTCGTCGCGCAGCGTGGCCGTTTCGCGCGCGAGCAGTGACGAGAGCTGCACGCGCACGCTGCGCCACGTCTCGCGGCCAAGCGCGATGAAGTCGTTCAGCGCGGCACGCGCAAAGACGTCTTGCTGCGCATTCGCGGGCAGACGCAGCAGCCCGGCTTCGTGCAGCACCGCCAGGTCGGCCACGAGGTCGCCGATCGCCACGCCCACGCGCGCCGTTGCGTTGTTCGTATCGCTGAACACGCCGAACGGCAGGTTCTGGATCGGGAAATCGCACTGGGCGTCGTTCGCGCTCTCGACCCAGCTCTTGCGCCTCGCGTCGAGCGTCGCCTTGAGTTCGTCCGTCATGGTGCTGTTCATTGCTGCTCCGGATTGAAATGTTTTGAGAGGCCTTGCCAGCACTCGTAGTAATGCGCCTGCAGCTGGCTCGTTTCGAGCGCGTAGCGCGTCGGACGGATCAGCGTGCGGGTCTCGAACATGAAGGCCATCGTGTCGCCGACCTTGTGCGGTTTGGTCGTGTCGGAGTTCGATGCCTTCTCGAAGGTCTCGGCGTCGGGCCCGTGGCCCGACATGCAGTTGTGCAGGCTCGCGCCGCCCGGCACGAAGCCTTCGGCCTTGGCGTCGTACACGCCATGCACGAGGCCCATGAACTCGCTCGCCACGTTGCGGTGATACCAGGGCGGACGGAACGTGTTCTCGGCCGCGAGCCAGCGCGGCGGGAAGATCACGAAGTCGATCGAATCGACGCCCGGCGTGTCCGTAGGCGCGTGCAGTACGAGGAAGATCGAAGGATCGGGGTGGTCGTAGCTGATCGAGCCGATGGTGTTGAAGCGGCGCAGGTCGTACTTGTAGGGCGCGTAGTTGCCGTGCCACGCCACCACGTCGAGCGGCGAGTGGCCGATGTCGGCGCGCCAGAGCTGGCCGTTCAGCTTCGTGACGAGTTCGAACTCGCCTTCGCGGTCTTCATACGCGGCGACGGGCGTGAGGAAGTCGCGCGGATTCGCAAGGCCGTTCGAGCCGATCACCCCGAGATCCGGCAGACGCAGGAGCGCGCCGAAGTTCTCGCAGATATAGCCGCGTGCTTCGCCGTCGGGCAGATCCACCGTGAAGCGTACGCCGCGCGGGATCACGACGATCTCGAACGGCTCGACGTCGAGCCGGCCCATCTCCGTACGGATCGCAAGCCGCCCTTGCTGCGGGACGATCAGCAGCTCGCCGTCGGTGTTGTAGAAAAAGCGGTCGACCATCGGCCGGTTCGCCGCGTACAGGTGGATCGCGCAGCCACTCATCGAGGCCGCCGAGCCGTTGCCCGACATCGTCACCCAGCCGTCGATGAAATCGGTGGGTTCCGCAGGCATGGGCAGCGCGTCCCAGCGCAGCTGGTTGGGCGGCGTGGGCGGCACGTCGCCGAAATCGGCGACAAGGCGCGGCGCGCCGTTCACATCGAGACGCGAGGTGACCGGCGCGAACGGCTGGTGCACGGCGCCCGGACGGATCCGGTAGAACCACGTGCGGCGGTTGTGCGAGCGCGGCGCGGTGAACGCGGTGCCCGAGAGCTGCTCGGCGTACAGGCCATAGGCGCAGCGCTGCGGCGAGTTCTGGCCTTCGGGCAGCGCGCCCGCCAGCGCCTCGGTCGCGAATTCGTTGGCGAAGCCGCTCATATAGCCGTGCTGGACTTCGGTTGGGTGCCGCAAAGGTGCGCTCATTGCTGTCTCTCCACGTTCTCGGGCCGTGACATGACGTCACGCGATTTACGGATGGTAAAACCAATTACGATTAGTGAAATTAGGCGTATACCCTGGCGGAGGGGTCAGTGGCCTCCAGAATGTGGGCGAATGGTCGATAACGTTATGACCAAACAGTCCATCCGGGGCGGCTGCGGGCTGCTACCATCGGGTCATGCGACCCCGTGTGGGGCTCGCACTTTTCCTTCGCTTCCCGCTACATCACCATGATTGCTCCCACCATTCCCGAGCTCATTGCCCGCGCCGCCGACCATCCGTTTCTCGGCGAGCATCTGGCGATGGGCACTGGCGCGCACGCCAAAGAGGCCGTGGCGCGGCGGCGCGGCGTGGAGCTATTGAGCGCCTACGAGCCGATTTACGACATCAGCGTGCACAGCGGGGCGCAGTCGCTCACCGCCGATCTCGCGATGGCCTCGCGCTTTGGCGACGAACTCGGCTACCAGGCGGTCACGCTGCGCGAGCAGGACGGCCAGCTCGCGCCCTGCGACGCATTCAGCGACACGCTCGACGATCCCGACCTCGTTGCGGTCGACCGCATGGTGCGCGCGCTGCACGCCATCAATTTTCTGGGTGGCCAGCAGCACGGGCTGCTCTTCCTGCGCGTGCACGAGCGGCTCCTGAAGAGCGTGAAGTACGACCATGGAAGGCATTTCTCGAACGTGCTGGTGTCGTTCGGGCTGAACCCCGGGCGCATCGTGATCGAGCTGCCGGCGGCGGCGGTCGCGCACCGCACGTTCCTCGGCTATCTCACGAAGAGCTATCAGCGCTACGGGTTCAAGGTGGCGGGCAATCTGCCCAATGCCGGGCAGATTCTTTCGGTGTCGGACGTGCCTCGGCCCGACTTCGTGAAGATGGATGCGGCGTCCGCGCTGCGCGATTCGATGGTGAAGCCGCTCGTGAGCTATGCGGCGCGGCTGCGCATTCCGCTGATTTTCAACCGCGTGACCGATGCGGCGCAGTTCGAGCAGTTGCAGCAGTACGACGTGCGCTTCGTGCAGGGGCCGGTGTTCGCGGCCCAGGACAAGGTGATTTGACGATGTGACGCAAGCATGGCGCCGGGCGGCGCCTGAGCGGCCTCAGAGGCTGACGGGTTCCTGCTCCAGCTCCACGCCGAAGCGCGCGTGGACGTCACGCTGGATCGCCTGGGCGAGTTCGAGAATGTCCGCGCCGGTCGCCCCGCCGCGATTGACGAGCACGAGCGCCTGACGCTCATGCACCGCCGCCGCGCGCAGCGCACGGCCCTTCCAGCCGCACCGGTCGATCATCCAGCCCGCCGCGAGCTTCACGCGCCCGTCGCCCTGGTGGTACGACACGATCTGCGGCTCGCGCACGACGAGCGTATCGAACTGCTGCGCTTCGATCACGGGATTCTTGAAGAAGCTGCCCGCATTGCCGAGTTCGAGCGGGTCGGGCAGCTTCGCGCGCCGCACCGCGACCACGGCGTCGAACACGGCGCGCGCATGCGGCGCGTCGCCCGCGTTGTGCTGCGCCAGCTCGCGCGCAAGGTCGGTATAGCCCGCGTTGGCTTGCCAGACCTTCGGCAGGCGGAACGTGACCGAGGTAATGACGAAGCGATCGCGCCCTTCGCGCTTGAAGAAGCTGTCGCGATAGCCGAAGCGGCAGGCGGCCGCGTCGAACTCGACGGCTTTGCCGGTCGCCATCTCGATGGCCCGCACCGCCACGCAGCGCTCGGCCATCTCGAGCCCGTAGGCGCCGATGTTCTGAATGGGCGCCGCGCCCACTGTGCCCGGAATCAGCGCCAGATTCTCGAGGCCCGGCATGCCCGCCGTGAGCGTCCACGACACAAAATCGTGCCAGTTCTCGCCCGCAGCCGCTTCCACGTACCAGGCGTGGCCGTCTTCATACGCAACGCGCTTGCCGGTCAGCGCCATCAGCAGCACGAGACCGTCGAAGTCGCGCGTGAGCACGACGTTGCTGCCGCCACCCAGCACGAGCGTGCGCAAGCCCTGGGCGCGCGGATCGCGCACCGCGGCGACGAGATCGGCCTCGCTTTCGACCCGGCACGCGTAGCGCGCACGCACGTCGAAGCCGAACGTGTTGTGCGCGCGCAGCGCAAAGCCGGCAGCGAACCACGTAGTGACGGGCGTTTGGGTGACGGGCATCGAGGAAGAACGGAACATGGACAGCAGACGAAAAATGGCCGGAAGGGCCGCCGGCGGGCACCTGCGCACCGTGGACTCGCCTCCGGGCGGCGGCAAGCCGCCTTGGGCAAACGCAACGGCGCCGGTAGAATGGCGTCGGTCCGTGATTATAGCGAGTGCGCGAACCGCTGCCTGAAAATGCGTCAGTGGGCTGCGGAATACAGCTGCAACCCGCGGGCACCTGGCTTGCGTAGCATTTGCACCGCCGTTTGCGCACCTCGTACTTTTTGGAGAAAGCAATGCCATCGTTTGACGTCGTCAGCGAAGCCAACATGATCGAAGTAAAGAACGCCGTGGAGCAATCCAACAAGGAGATCTCCACACGCTTCGACTTCAAGGGCTCGGATTCGCGCGTCGAGCAAAAGGAGCGCGAGCTGACCGCGTTCGCCGACGACGACTTCAAGCTCGGCCAGGTGAAGGACGTGCTCGTGTCGAAAATGGCCAGGCGCAATGTGGACGTGCGCTTCCTCGACTACGGCAAGATCGAGAAAATCGGCGGCGACAAGGTCAAGCAGGTCATCACCGTGAAGAAGGGTGTGTCGGGCGACCTCGCGAAGAAGATCGTGAGACTCGTGAAGGACAGCAAGATCAAGGTCCAGGCGAGCATCCAGGGCGACGCCGTGCGCGTGACGGGCGCCAAGCGCGACGACCTGCAAAGCGTGATCGCCATGCTGCGCAAGGACGTGACCGACACGCCGCTCGACTTCAACAACTTCCGCGATTAACGTGGCAAGTCCAGCGTATTGCGGGGCGGCTCAGGCCGCCCCGTTTCGTTTCACACGTCCCCGCGCGCTCGCGTTCTCTCGCTTTCTCGCGCTCAGTCCGCCGTCACCACGAGGGGCATAAGCACCTCGCCGGTTTCCAGCAGTGTCTTGAGATTCGAGAGGATGCGCGGCCAGCCGCCCGACACCTTCTCGATGAAGATCGATCCCGGCCGCGCCAAGTGGTGCGTAATCGTGAGCTTGACCGCGTGCTCCACGGGTTCGATGTCGATCGTGCAAAGCGAATCGCCCTCGGCATGGAGTTCGGCCAGGAACATGTTGCGCCAGCGCAGCACGAGCCGGCGCGGGGGATCGGCTTCGACCACCGCGCCCGAGTCGGCAATGCGGCCGTCGGCGAAGCGCAGCGACCAGGACGAGCCCGTTTGCCAGTCGCATTCGTGATGCATGCCGAACCAGTAGCGCTCGGTGAACTCGCGGCTCGTGAGCGCCGTCCACAACGCTTGCGGCGTGGTGCGGATGAACGTGACGTAGACGAACGTCGAATTGCCGACGGCACTGCCTTGCGTGTGCTTGTCGCTACTCATGGCTGTCTCCTTCGAGTGATCGCTTGAGGTCGACGAGCGCGCCCACGCGCTCGTGCTCGAACTTGCCGATCCAGCGCGCGGCAATCTCGCCGATGGGCACCGGATTGATGAAATGGCGCTTCTCGCGCCCATGCCGCTGCGTCGCGACGAGATTTGCCTCTTCCAGCACTGCGAGATGCTTCGTGACCGCCTGGCGCGAGATGGTCAGCCCCTCGCATAAATCGGTCAGCGTCTGACCGTTTTTCGCATGGAGGCGGTCGAGCAGTTGACGGCGGCTCGCGTCCGCCAGCGCGCGGAATACGGCGTCGTCGTTCATGCATTGATTATGCAACCATATGGTTGCATGTCAAGGTGAAAAAAACGGCGCCGCAGCGCCGTCCTCTCGCTTCACTCGTGACTCCGTCTCAATCGAGCCTGAACTGGCCGACCGCATCCGCGAGATTGGCCGCCTGGCCGCGCAGCGCCGCCGCGGCAGCCGTCGACTGCTCGACGAGCGCCGCGTTCTGCTGAACCATCTCGTCGAGCTGGCTGACCGCCCGGTTCACCTCCTGGATGCCACGCGTCTGCTCACCGGCGGCATGGGTGACCTCGGAGATGATGGTCGTGACGTTTGCGACATTCGACACGATCTCATCCATCGTCGAGCCCGCGCGGCGCACGAGCTGCGAGCCCGAAGTCACGCTGGAAACGGTCGATTCGATCAGCGCCTTGATTTCGCGCGCCGCCTGCGCACTGCGCTGGGCCAGGCTGCGCACCTCGCCCGCCACCACCGCGAAGCCGCGGCCCTGCTCCCCCGCGCGCGCCGCTTCCACGGCCGCGTTCAACGCGAGAATGTTGGTCTGGAACGCGATGCCGTCGATCACGCCGATGATGTCCGCGATCTTCACGGACGCCTTCTCGATATCGCCCATCGTGTGCACGACGTCGCCGATCACCGAGCCGCCGCGCGAGGCCGCCTGCGAAGCCGTGGCCGCCGTCACGTCGGCCTGCTGCGCCGCGTTCGCCGACTGCGCGACCGTCGCCGTGATCTCCTCCATCGAGGCCGCCGTCTCTTCGAGGCTCGCCGCCGCCGATTCGGTGCGACCCGAAAGGTCGACGTTGCCCGCCGCGATCTCGTCGCTCGCGGTACGCACCGACTCGCTCGCGTCGCGGATGTGGCGCATCACGTCGCGCAGCTTGTCCATGAACGCGTTGAACGAGCGCGCGATCTGCGCGACTTCGTCGTTGCCCACGGCGGGCAGGCGCTTCGTCAGATCGCCCTCGCCGGCGCTGATCGCGTCCATCGCGTCGCGCACGCGCGAGAGGCGCTGGAACGACACGGCCGTCGCGGCGGCCACGATCGCCGCGGCCGCCAGCGCGATCACCACGAGCGCGATGAGCGACGCCGTGAGGAGAGAGCGCATCGTCGCCGTCGCATCGGCGCGGTCGAAAGCGACCACCACGCGCCAGTCGGTACCCGGAATCGTTTGCGCTCGCATCAGCTTGATGTCGCCCTTCACGTCCACCTTCAACGGCTCGCTCGCCGCGAACAGCGCGTTCAGGCGATCGCCGGCCAGCTCGGGCGCGAGTTCCGCGACGGGCCTGAGCGTGAGCTGCGCGTCGGGGTGCGCGACGATCGCGCCGCTCGCGTCGACGAGCATGCCGAAGCTCGCAGGCGTCGGATGAATCGAGCGGACGTTGGCGATCACGCTGTCCATCGCCACGTCGCCGGAGATCACGCCCTTCACGGCGCCGTCGCGAATCACCGGCTCCGCGAACGCCACCACGAGCTTGCCCGTGCCCACGTCTACATAGGGCGGCGTGACGACCGCCTTGCCCGCCGCGACGGCCTGCTTGTACCAGGGGCGCCCGGTCGGGTCGTAGTCGGGCGGGATGCCGGTGGCGTCGGAGAACTTCGCCGTGCGGTCGGCATAGCCCACGTAGACGTTCGTGAAGCCGCCCGCTGCCGCGATCTGCTTGAGCGCCGGCACGGGATCCGGCCCGAGCACGGCGTCCTGGAGCGAGTCGATCATCCGCACGTGCGTCGCGACCCAGTCGCCAATGCCCTGGGCGTGGCTCTCTTCGAGCGCCGTGAGCGTGCTGTCGATCGAATCCTTGTTGTGCGAGTCGGCGACGAAATAATTGAGCGCCGTATTCGCGGCAAGCGCGCTCACGACGATGACGACGCATAGCGCGACGATGCGCGCGCGGATGGTGGAAAACATGGGGGAATGCCGTGTGGAATAGAAGGAGGGGAGCCGCAAAAGCCTGATCTGGAACTATCAGGGATTACGGCAAACCACACGGTGTTCTTGAGGGTGCACCCGCAGAAGGTGCCCCATGAATCGCTTACTTACCGGAAGATGACAGACGATAAGCGAAATTATCAGACAAATAGATTGCGGCAACCTGACCTGTCAAGCCGGTTTACTTGCCGGCGCCCGCCGCCTTCTTCTCGCCGATACGGCTTTCCTTGCCCGCGATGAGCTTGGAGATGTTCGCGCGATGTCGCCAGAACAGCAGCACGCTCATGGCGAGAATCGCGAGCGCGACGATGCGCGGGCCAAACATGAACACGTAGTAGAGCGGCGCGAACACCGCGGCCGCCAGCGCCGCGAGCGACGAGTAGCGCGTGAAGAACGCGACGATGAGCCAGGTGGCGAGCGTGGCGACACCGAGAATCGGATTCACGGCGAGCAGGACGCCTGCGGCGGTGGCAACGCCCTTGCCGCCCTTGAAGCGGAAGAACACCGGATACAGGTGGCCGAGGAACACAGCGATCGCGGCGAGCGCGACGGCGGCGTCGCCCAGACCGTAACGCGGGCCGAAGTGCGCGACGAGCCAGACGGCCAGCCAGCCCTTGAACGCATCGCCGATCAGCGTGAGGATCGCGGCCTTCTTGTTGCCGCTGCGCAGCACGTTGGTCGCGCCGGGATTGCCGGAGCCGTAGGAGCGCGGATCGTCGAGGCCCATGAAGGCGCTCACGATCACGGCGAACGAAACCGAGCCGATCAGATAGGCGAGAACGGCGACGAACAGGTTGTACATGCACGAAACCCGGAGGAAGTGGAACGATGCGCGCCAGGCGGTAGCGATGGTCATCGCCGCCCGGCAACGCGCGACGGCGCTCATTCTACCGAAGCGCGGGCGCGCCCTGCCCCCGCAGTCGGCACCGGCACGCACAAACCAGGGTAAATCGGGGAAGCAACGGGAACGGGCGCGAGGATCCGCTCGGCGGGCGTCGCGCCTTATTCGACCGTTATTCGACGCTTGCGCACTGCACTGGCTTCGCGTTCAGGAGCGTCGTAAGCACCGCCGGGGCGAGGCTCACGAGATAGCCGCGCCGGCCGCCGTTGAGCCAGATCTCGTCGAGTTCGAGTATGGTCGATTCGACGTACACGGGCATGGCTTTCTTCGTGCCGAAGGGCGACGTGCCGCCCACCAGGTACCCCGAATGACGGTTCGCGACTTCGGGCTTGCAGGGCTCGATGCGCTTCGCGCCGATCTGCCGCGCGAGATTCTTCGTCGACACCTTGCGGTCGCCATGCATGAGGACGATGAGCGGCTTGGCGTGCTCGTCCTCCATCACGAGCGTCTTGACGACGCGATGCTCGTCCACGCCGAGCTGGCGCGCGGATTCTTCCGTGCCGCCATGCTCGACATACTCGTAGGGATGCTCGCCGAATGCGACGCCCGCGCGGCGCAGCATCTGCGTGGCGGGCGTTTCGGACACGTGTTTCGTTTTGCTCATCGGCGCATTGTAATCGCACGGTCCGCAACGACTGCGTCAGACGCGTTTGCCAGGCTCAGCCGCGCGGATGATGCTTCTCGTGCAACAGGCGCAGCCGCTCGCGCGCGACGTGCGTATAGATCTGCGTCGTGGAGATGTCGCTGTGGCCGAGCAGAAGCTGCACGACCCGCAAGTCCGCGCCGTGATTGAGCAGGTGCGTGGCGAACGCGTGGCGCATCGTGTGCGGCGAGAGCGGCGCATGCACGCCAGCCGCCGCCGCGTGGCGCTTGATGATGTGCCAGAACTGCTGGCGCGTCATGCCTTCGGCGCGCGCGGTCACGAAGAGCGCGTCGGCCGTGCGTGCGCCGAGCAGCGCCGGGCGCGACTCGCGCAGGTAGCGCTCGATCCACGCGTGCGCCTCCTCGCCGAACGGAATGAGCCGCTCCTTCGAGCCCTTGCCGAGCACCCGCACGACGCCTTCGTTCAGGCCCACCTCGACCGTCTTGAGCGTGACGAGTTCGGTCACGCGCAGGCCGCTCGCGTACATCAGTTCCAGCATCGTGCGATCGCGCAGGCCGAGCGGCGTCTCGACATCGGGCGCGCCTAGCAGCGCCTCGACCTGCGCTTCGCTCAATGTGGACGGAAAGCGCGGCGCCTGCTTCGCCGAGCGGATGCGCACGGTCGGGTCCGAGTGCACGCGCTGCTCGCGCAGCGCCCAGCCGTAGTAGCGGCGAAACACCGAAAGGCGCCGGTTCGCCGAAGTGGATTTGTCGTCCTTGCGGCGCGCGCTATAGGCGAGCAAGTCGTCTTCGTGGGTCGTGTCGAGCGCATTGGAGCGCTCGCGCGCGAGCCACTGCGCGAAGAGGCGCAAATCGCGCCGGTAGGCGTCGAGCGTGTTGCGCGAGAGGCCGTGCTCGAGCCACATGGCGTCGCAGAACGTGTCAATGGCGGTCAGGCTAAATGCGAGCGCTTCGGCTGCTGCTGGGTCGAGCGCCTGCTCCGATTCGTCGGCGGCATCGCTTGCAGAAAGCGGCGGCGGATTCGTCGTCATCTTGAAATCCTCCTCCCCATGAATGGGGAGGATTCCTGCCGCGCCGTTGATGGAGTTAGCCATCGCACGTCACCTCGGTGGGTTCCTGCTTCATCGAGCGGCCTGACTGCACCTTCTCTCCACAGGCTATCCGGGCTAGTTCCAGCCCTTCACTGCTCAGCAGTGCCTCGCCACGACGAAGCACGTTGATCGCGCCAACCAGGTCGGCATTCGCCTCGTAGCTGCATTCGACACAGAAGAACCTAGCCTGCATCATGCGGTTGGAGCCAGAGACGTGGCCACAGCACGGACAGGTACGGCTTGTGTTGTGCGGCGGCACGGCAACGATCCAGCCACCAGCCCATTCGACCTTGTACTCCAGCTGCCGCCGGAATTCTGCCCAGCCCTGATCGAGTATCGCCTTGTTCAAGCCTGACTTGGCCCGCACTTTTCTGCCAGGCTGGTCGGACGTACTAGCCGCCGAGCGCGACATGTTTCGCACCTTCAGGTCCTCGATACACACGAGCGCGTGGTTTTTGCTGATCGTGGCCGAGGCCTTGTGAAGGAAGTCGCGCCGCACGCTGGCGATGCGGGCATGAATGCGCTGGACTCGGGCCTTTGCCTTCCTCCAGTTGCTGCTGAACTTCACCTTGCGGCTCATTGCCCGCTGGTAGCGGCGCAAGCGCGCCTCACGCTTCCTGAAGCTGTTCAGTGGCGCCAGACAGGTGCCATCGCTCAGCGAGGCAAAGCGGGCCACGCCCATGTCGATGCCGACCGCCGAAGTTGCGGCCGTCACCGGTTGCTCGACCTCGCGGGCAGTCTGGATCGACACGAACCACCTGCCGCCTGAGCACGAGACCGTGGCGTTACGCACTTCACCAGGCACATCACGGCTGTTGCGATAGCGCAGCCAGCCAAGCTTGGGCAGGAAGATACGGCTGTTTCCCTGATCGAGCCTGATCTGCTTCGGATCGGGGTAGCGGAAGCTGTCGGACTGGCCGCGCCTTGCGAAGCGCGGGAATCCTGCCCGCCTGGCGAAAAAGTTCGCATAGGCGCGCTCCAGATCCTTCAGCACCTGCTGTAAGGGATGGACCGGAGCATCGAACAGCCATGGTGTATCCGTGCCATTGCGCCACGCGGTGAGTTCCTTGCACAGCCCGGCATAACCGAGCTTTTTGTCGCCGCGCTCGTAGCGTTCTTTCTGCAACGCCAGTGCCCTGTTGAAGACGAACCGGCACGAGCCGGCGAAGCGGCGCATGTTGCGCTGCTGTTCGCCGGTCGGCATCAGTTCAAACTTGAAGGCCTGGAGTCGTTGCATAAGAGGAAGCTTACCAGTACTCGCGCGTTGTCAAGGACGCCGTCGGCGTCCGCGCTATCCTTTCCCGCCCTGAAATAACCTGACGTACGGGGCTTGCCACGCATCCCGGTCATGGTGTTAGCGCAGTTGAAATCGGTTCGACGTGCATTCGTGGGCAAGGAGCCAGCGCTTCACGTCGAGAAAGAAGCCTTCGCCGCCGTGATGCGCGAAGCCGCCAAGGCCGCTCGCCGACACCACGCGATGACACGGAATCACGAGCGGAAAGGGATTGTCGCCGCACGCCTGGCCCACGGCGCGCGGGCTCACGCCGCCGATGCGCTTCGCGAGTTCGCCGTAGGTGAGGACCTCTCCGGCTTCGATTGCGCAGATGCCGTCCCACACGCGCCGCTGGAATTCGGTGCCGAGCGGTGCGAGGGGCAGGTCGAAGCCGGCGTCAGCGTCCTCGAAATACTGACCGATCTGCTCAGCCGCGCGCGCGGCGAGTTCGCAATCCGGCTCGACGCTCGCCGTCTGTCCCGGCAGGTAGACGATCTCGCGCAGCGCTGGCCCGACGGTGCGGATGCCGACCTTGCCGAACGGCGCGTCGATCACTGCGTTGAACATCGTCGTCTCCTTCGTGCGCGAACGTTGCACGCCATGGTGCCGCGTTGTGTGCGCGATTTCCAGCGCGCCGTCGTTCCGTTTCAGGTCCATGCCAGCCTCTGCCATTTTCATCCGCATCAAGCCGCTTCGAGCGCCCAGAGCACGTGCTCGCGCACGACCGCGGACTCGTCATGCTCGCGCTCGCGCAGCGCCTGCACGATCGCGGCGCGCGCGGCGTCGCGGGCGCTATCCGCGCCTTCATGCGTGGCGCGCAGCGCATTGCCCATCGCCACCGCGATATTGCGCGACCAGCTCTCGTAGCCGATGCGCCGTATCGCGCTGCCCTGCATGCGCTCGTCGAACTGCGCCGCGCTCCAGCCGAACAAGTCGACGAGACTCGCGCGATCGAGCCCGTGGCGCACGTCGAAATCCGCGACGGGCGCGGCCTTCGCGAACTTGTTCCAGGGGCACACGAGCTGGCAGTCGTCGCAGCCATACACACGATTGCCGATCAGCTCGCGCAGTTCCAGGGGAATACTGCCCTTGAGTTCGATCGTGAGATAGGAAATGCAGCGCCGCGCATCCACGCGATACGGGCCGGTGATCGCCCCCGTCGGGCACACGTCGATGCAGCGCGTGCAGCTGCCGCAATGCGCGCCTGGCGTTTCGGGCGCGGCGCTGGCCGGCTCGTCGGCGTCAGTGGGCAGCGGCACGTCCACATAGATCTCGCCGAGAAAGAAGAGCGAGCCCGCGTCGCGCTGCAGGAGCAGCGTGTGCTTGCCGCGCCAGCCCACGCCCGCTTTCTGCGCCAGCTCGACTTCGAGCACGGGAGCTGAGTCGGTGAACACGCGAAAGCCGAACTGGCCGATCTCGGCCTCGATGCGCGCGGCAAGCTGCTGCAGCCGCGCGCGCAACACCTTGTGATAGTCGCGGCCGCGCGCGTAGATCGACACGACGGCGGCATGCGGGTCGGCGAGACGCGCGTGCTCGCGCAGACGCCAGTCGGCGTGAACGCTCGAGTGGGCAACGTTCGTGCCAACTTCAGCGCCAGTGCCCTCACCGCGATTCGCGCCGCCTTGCGAAGCACTTTCGTGCGTCTTTCCCGCTGCATTCGGCGCGAGCGTATCGATGGGCAAATAGGCCATGCGTGCGGTAATCACGCGTCGCGTGCCGGCCACAAGCTCGGCGGGCCGCGCGCGTTTCATCCCATGTTTGGCCATATAATCCATCTCGCCGTGGCAACCCGCTTCGAGCCACGCGGCGAGGCCCGCCTCGGCATGGGAAAGGTCGGTGTCACTGATACCGATCGCACCGAACCCCAGCTCGCGCCCCCAAGTCCGGATGCGCGCCGCGAGCGCGGCGAGCGCCGCCTCATCGAGCCGCGTGGCCTGCTCGACGGCCGGCGCAGTCGAATCGCGCGGCGCGTTAGCTCGAGCCTGCGCTCGAGCACCCGCCTGAACGGACGTTGGGTCGAACGCCTCCGAAGACGCGCGCGCATCCTGCGCGGAGTTGGAAGGGGAATGCTTGGGGTTCATCACGCCATTTTACGAGAATGCCCGACAGCCCCGGTCACGACCACGCGCCGCTTTCGCTTGATCCATCCGCCGCCGTTCTCCTCGAGCGCCGTTTCGATCTCGCAGACGCCGACGCCACCGACGCCTTCGGCGCACGCTTTGCGCACGCGCTCGACTCGCTGCGCGCAAATGTTGCACAAACGAGCGCACAGCATCACGACGCGCCGCCCTTTCACGGCCTGCACGTGCAGCTGCACGGCGACCTCGGCGCGGGCAAGACCTCGCTCGTGCGCGCCACGTTGCGCGCGCTCGGCCACACGGGCCGCGTGCGCAGCCCCACCTACACGCTCGTCGAACCGTACACGGTCGCCACGCCCTGTGGGGAACTCCAGCTTTATCACTTCGATCTGTACCGCTTCAGCGATCCGGCCGAATGGGCCGACTCGGGCTTTCGCGAATATTTCGCGCAAGATGCGGTATGCCTCGTCGAATGGCCGCAACGCGCGGGCGGCCTGCTTGGCATACCCGATCTCGTGTTCTCGCTGGAGCCGGATGCAAGCGGCGAAGGCCGCGTGCTCACCGCCTACGCATACAGCGCATCAGGAAAGGCATGTCTAGAAAGATGTTAATCAAACCGTTCCGCTCGATCGAATCGGCCGCCACCGCCACGCACAACTGGCGTCGCCGGCAGATTCTGAAGGCGGGCGCCTCCACGCTCGTGCTCGGTCTTGCCGTGCCGCGCCTCGCGTGGGCCACTTCGGTCGTCGGCGTGCGGGTGTGGCCCGCGCGCGACTACACCCGCGTCACCATCGAATCGGACCAGCCGCTGCAGAACACCCAGCAACTGCTGCAGGGCCCCGATCGTCTCGTCGTCGATCTCACCGGACTCGATCTCGACGACGCGCTCAAGAACCTCGTCTCCAAGATCACGCCGAACGATCCGCAAATCCAGGCCGTGCGTGTGGGCCAGTACCAGCCGCACGTGGTGCGCATGGTGTTCGACCTCAAGGGCGGCGTGAAGCCCCAGGTGTTCACGCTGGCCCCGATCGGCTCGTACAAGTACCGGCTCGTGTTCGACCTCTATCCGGCGGTCGCGCCCGACCCGCTCATGGACCTGCTCGCGCAAACCGAGCGCAAGCAGCAGCAGCTCGACGCGCACGAAGCGATGAAGGACAGCGCGCCGCCCTCCACGCCACCGACGCTCGCCGGTCCGAATGCTGGAATCGGCGCACCGCCCGCGCACGACAACAGCGACGCGTTCTTCGAGCGCTACGCGCAGAACGACGCGGGTGCCGCGCCGGGCACGCCGCGTCCGGCGCCCCCCGTGGTTGCGCCGCGTGCGCCGAAGCCTGCCGCGCCGAAGCCACCCGTCGTCGCCCAGCGCAACAACGACGACGAAAGCGCCAGCGCCAGCGCCGACGACAACTACGGCTTCACCACGCCGAAGTCCACCAGGGGCGGCACCACGCGCCTGCTGACGGTCGCGATCGATCCGGGCCATGGCGGCGAGGACCCGGGCGCGATCGGCAGCGCGGGCACCTACGAAAAGCACGTCGCACTCGACATCGCGAAGAAGCTGCGCGCGAAGATCGACGCCCAGCCCAACATGCGCGCGATGATGACGCGCGATGCCGACTTCTTTGTGCCGCTGAACGTGCGCGTACAGAAGGCGCGCCGCGTGGGCGCGGACCTGTTCGTCTCGATTCACGCCGATGCGTTCACCACGCCCGAAGCGCGCGGCTCGTCGGTGTTCGCGCTGTCGGAGCACGGCGCGACCAGCGCCGCGGCGCGCTGGATGGCGAACAAGGAGAACTCGTCGGACCAGATCGGCGGCATCAGCGTGCAGACGGCCGACGCCGCCGTGAACCGCGCGCTCTTCGACATGTCGACGACGGCGCAGATCCGCGACTCGCTGCGTTACGGCGGCTTCGTGCTCAACGAGGTCGGCGAGATCAACAAGCTGCACAAGGGCTCGGTCGAGCAGGCGGGCTTTGCGGTGCTCAAGGCACCCGACATTCCGTCGATCCTCGTGGAGACGGCCTTCATCAGCAATCCCGAGGAAGAGACCCGGCTCAACGACGACGCCTATCGCGAGAAGATGGCCAACGCAATTCTCAAGGGCATCAAGCGCTATTTCGCGGCCAATCCGCCGCTTGCGAAGAGCCGCATGACCTGAGCGCCGCGTAAGGCATCCAGCGGCTTCGGAAGCGCCGCGCACGCCTTCGGGCTCGCACGGCGTTTTTTATTGGCGCGCAGGCGTTACGAGCGCACGGCCCCGAGGCGCTGCTTGACCCAGCCCCCGAACACGTTGACGGCGAGGCCGCCCATCACGAGCACGGCGCCGCCGATCTCGGCCTCGCTCAACTGCTCGCCGAGCAGCAGCGACGCCGAGGCAAGCCCGACGATCGGCACGAGCAGCGAGAACGGCGCCACCTGGCTGGCGGGATACTTCGAGAGCAGGCGGCTCCAGAGGCTATAGCCGATGAGCGTCGCCACGAACGCGAGATAGACGATCGCGCCCACCGACGTCATACCGATGCCCGAGAGCGCGGCCACGATGCGCTGCGGGCCTTCCATCCAGTACGAAAGCACGAGAAACGGCAGCGGCGGCACGAGGCTCGCCCACACCACGAGGCCGACGAGATCCACCTTGCCCACCTTCTTCGTGACGATATTGCCGAGCGCCCACATGCAGGCCGCGCACAGCGTGAGCACGAAGCCGGCGATGGTCATCCCCTGAGCGCCACCTCCCATCGACTGCAAGCCGATCAGTGCGAGCCCGCCTGCAGCGATCAACAGGCCGATGACGTTCTGCGCGTGAAAGCGCTCACGCAGAAACACCGCCGCAAAGCCGAGCGTGAAGAACGCCTGCGCCTGCAGCACGACCGAAGCGAGACCCGCCGGCATGCCTACGTACATGGCTGTGAAGAGGAACGCGAACTGGCCGAGCGAGATGGTCGCGCCGTAGGCGAGCAGCCAGCGCAGCGGCAATTGCGGGCGCTTCACGAACAGCACCGCGGGGAACGCCGCCAGCATGAAGCGCAGCGCGCCGAGCAGGAGCGGCGGCACGCCGTGCAGCCCCACCTTGATCACGACGAAATTCACGCCCCACGCGAGCACCACCACCAGCGCGAGCAACAGGTCCTTCGGCGACATCCCCTTTCTCCCGTTTTTGCGTCATACCTGTTCTTCGAAGCGGCGATCATACCGCCTCGCACCTCGGCGCGCCGTGCCGCCAACGCCGGGCCGTTGCCTTGGCCGCACGCCGGGAAAGCCGGCGTTAGAATGAGCGCCAGCCTCGCGCACGGCGTGCCCGCGAGCCGGTTTCGACGATAACCCGCGCCGTACGACTCATCCAGGAAGCATCATGTCCTCATCGA
Source organism: Paraburkholderia sp. BR10937 (assembly GCF_040965695.1). NCBI lineage: Bacteria > Pseudomonadati > Pseudomonadota > Betaproteobacteria > Burkholderiales > Burkholderiaceae > Paraburkholderia > Paraburkholderia sp. BR10937. Next base: position 146,050 of record NZ_JBFRCL010000011.1, on the reverse strand, counting down.
TCAAAGCGGTTCTCAAGCCCCATCAACGCGACATCGGCAATCTCTATGTGCGGCGCGTACTGCCCGCGCTCGCCGCCCGCCTCGTCGGCCCGTTCATCTTCTTCGACCACATGGGCCCCGCCACGCTCGCGCCGGGCTCGGGCGTGGATGTGCGTCCGCACCCGCATATCGGGCTCGCAACGGTCACCTATCTCTTCGACGGCGCGCTGATGCATCGCGACAGCATCGGTTCCAGCCAGAAGATCGTGCCCGGCGACGTGAACTGGATGACGGCCGGGCGCGGCATCGTCCACTCCGAGCGCACGCCCGACGAGGACCGCGCCACCGGCCTCACCATGCACGGCATCCAGACCTGGGTGGCGCTGCCGCTCGATCACGAGGATGCAGAGCCGTCGTTCTTCCATCACGCCGCCGCCACGCTGCCCGAAATCGAGCGCAACGGCGTCACGATGCGCGTAATCGCGGGCACGGCGTTCGGCGCGACCTCGCCGGTCGAGACCTTTTCCGGCACGCTCTACGTCGCCGCAGATTTCGCGCCGGGCAGTGCGTTCGCGCTCGACGCGGAGCACGAAGAGCGCGGCGTCTATCTCGCGGAAGGCGATCTCGCGATCGACGGCACGCCGCTCGAGCAGCACACCATGGCCGTGCTGGTGCCAGGCGAAACCGCCACGCTCTCGAGCACGAACGGGGCACGCGTGATGCTGCTCGGCGGGGAAAAGCTCGAAGGCGAGCGCTTCATCGAATGGAACTTCGTGGCCAGCTCGCGCGAGAAGATCGAAGCCGCGAAGGAGGCCTGGACGCGCCAGGAAATGGGGCATGTCCCCGGCGAAACGGAATGGATTCCGCTGCCGGAAAAGAAGCCGCGCTAAAGGCTCACTTAAGGCTCACTAAAGGCTCGCCGCTTTCAGCGGGATGATTGAAACCTGGGCGTTTCGTCCCCAACTAGCGACATAACGGTTATCTCAACGAGGACGCAATGGACACCACTCTCGCCACTTTTGAAAAAGACGTGATCGAAGCGTCGGCGCTCGCGCCGGTGCTGGTCGACTTCTGGGCGCCCTGGTGCGGCCCTTGCAAGAGCCTTGGCCCGATGCTCGAAAAGCTCGAGACCGAATACGCGGGCAAATGGAAGCTCGTGAAGGTGAACGTCGACGAGAACCAGGAGCTCGCCGCGCACTTCGGCGTGCGCAGCATTCCGCACGTCGTGGCGTTCGCGGACCGTCAGGCGGTCGATCAGTTCGTGGGCGTGCTGCCCGAAGGCCAGCTGCGCCAGTTCCTCGACGGCCTGATCCCCGACGGCGCCGACGCCGCACGCCGCACCGCGCAGGAAGCGCTGGCCGAGGGCCGCCGCGACGAAGCCTATGAAGCGCTGCAGGCCGCGCTTGCGTTCGATCCGGGCAACGACGAAGTGCGCATGGACCTGATCGAGATGCTGCTCGCCGACAACCGAGCCGACGAGGCGCAAAAGGAAGTCGAGCTGCTCTCGCCCAAGACCACGCAGGGCATCGACGCGCGCTTCAACGCGCTCAAGACGCGCCTCGACGCGCTCGACGCCGCCGCCGACCTGCCGCCCACCGACGCACTCGAAGCCCAGGTCGCCGCCAACCCCGGCGACCTCGAAGCGCGCTTCGATCTGGCGAATGCGCTGATCGCGCGGCGCAAGTACGCGGGCGCGCTCGAGCATCTGCTGGAGATCGTCAAGCGCGACCGCGCCTTCCGCGACGACGTGGGCCGCAAGACCATGCTTTCCGTGTTCGATCTCGCGGCGCATCAGCCGCAGCTCGTGAGCGAGTGGCGGCGCAAGCTCAGTGCAACGCTGAACTGATATCGAGCGGGCGAGGACGCCGCGTGCGTCCTCGCCGTGCGTTCAGTTGGCTACGCCTGCTGAACACGACCGTACTGGTCGTCGAAGCGCACGATGTCGTCTTCGCCGAGATAACAGCCCGACTGCACCTCGATGATCTCGAGCGCCGTCTTGCCCGGATTCTCGAGCCGGTGCGTCATGCCGAGCGGGATATAGGTCGATTCGTTTTCAGAAAGCAGAAGCACCTCGTCGCCACGCGTGACGCGCGCCGTGCCGCGCACCACGGTCCAGTGCTCCGCGCGATGGTGATGCATCTGCAACGACAGACGGCCACCCGGCTTTACGACGATGCGCTTGACCTGAAAGCGCTCGCCCTGATCGACCGAGTCGTACCAGCCCCACGGGCGCTCCACGCGCCGGTGCTGGCGCGCCACCTCACTGTGCTGCGCCTTGAGCCTCGTAACCACCGCCTTGACGTCCTGAACGCGCTCCTTCGCGACGACGAGCACGGCGTCGGCTGTCTCGACCACCACCATGCCCCGCACGCCCACGCAGGCAACGAGCCGGCCGTCCGAATGCACGAAGGTATCCGTCGCATCTTCGAACAGCACGCGCCCGCGCGCGACGTTGCCATTCTCGTCCTTCTCCGAAACCTGCCACAGGGCATCCCACGCCCCGACGTCCGACCAGCCCGAACGAAGCGGCACAACCACGCCTGCGAGCAACGCGTTCACGCCGACCGACTCCATCACCGCGTAGTCGATCGAATCGGACGGACAGTCGGCGAGCGCGTCGCGGTTCAAGTGGACGGTGCCGTCAGCGTCGACGGCGGCATTGTCGAAGGCCGCCGCGCACTGCGCCGCGATGAGCGGCCGGCTATACGCGATCGCCGCGAGCCAGACCGATGCGCGCACAACGAAGATCCCGCTGTTCCAAAGATAGTTTCCCGAAGCAACATAGTTTGCAGCGCGCTCGGCATCGGGCTTCTCCACAAAATGCTCGATGCTGCGCGCGCCGCTGCTGCCAAGCGGCAAACCCGCGCCGATGTAGCCGTAGCCCGTTTCGGCACGCTGTGGCGGCACACCAAGTGTGACGATGGCGCCGCGCGCCGCGTGCGCCACGGCTTCTTCGAGCGCGGCAGAAAACGCGGCGCCGTCGGCGATGAGATGATCAGCGGGCATGGCGACGAGCACCGGATCGCCGTCGCGGCTTGCGGCAAGCGCCACCGCCGTCAGCGCGGGCGCCGTGTTGCGCGCGAGCGGTTCAAGCACGAAGCGAGCGGCCATGCCGCTGCGACCAAGACGGTCGGCGGTCAGATGGCGCAAGTCCTCGCTGCTCACGACGAATGGCGCAGCCTTGCGAACCGCTCGGTGCGCTTCAGGCAGCGAGGCGCCGGCGTGCTGGAACACGCCATCGAGGCGCCGTACAGTCGCCTCGAGCAGCGACTCGCCATCGAGCAGATCGATCAGCTGCTTGGGACAGTGTTCGCGCGAAAGCGGCCATAGCCGCGTGCCGGAACCACCGGCCAGCACAACGGGCTGAACGACGAGTTCGGCGTCACCTTCGCTGATCGCGGCTATCAGGCCGGCAGATGTCACATCGTTGTTCATTCGCGTCACTCCCCCCGAAGTCATGCACCGAGTCTCGTTATTGATTGGCGTACGGGTGACATTTGAACAATACGTATCGCGCGAATCTGTACGCGCAGCCACATTGAACGCACGGCGCGCCAGCAAATTTGTCCTTGCGGCGCAGGCCTTGTCATCGCGCGGTCATCGTTATGTGCGGCAGCGCACGAAGCGCGAAGTTGGCCGCGCAAGGTGATGTTTCACATCCGAACGTTTTTACGACAGTGTCGGCAGCCCCCCAACAGAAGCGAATCAAAACCGCAGCGCACCAAAGGCAGGCGCACAACGCGTTCAAGGCGATGGTCCGACGATGTTTCAGCGAGGACTCATTTCCGCGCATCCGTCTGAGGAGCGAAAGTAGCTATATAAATCAAGGCGTTGGCGGCATCAAACTCTAGCGACTTCGCAAACGGCGCCGCGCTGGCGCAGTACAAAACTGAAACAATAATGCGACTTTGCGTCGCCCCGGAAACAGCTCGCGCCGCGCCAGGCCGCAAGCGTTCTCACTTTTGCGGCTGCTGGCACAACCCCTGCTAAGTAGAGTTCGCCACACAGGCGTAGATGCCGACAAACGAGATCGCAAAAGAGATCGCAAAAGAGATCGCAAAACGCTAATGGGGCTTATGGGGCCGGCGCAACGAACGTATAGCCGATCGACGGCGATAACAAAGAATTCGGCGGCCGGAAGCAGAAAAAACAGGAGGCGGCATACGCCGCTTTACGCGAGGACCGATCATGTTGACCCTTCAATCCGATCTGCACGGCAATCATCTGCTGGGCGCGCTTCCGTCAAACGAGTGGCAGGCATTGGCGCCGCATCTCGAACTCGTTCAACTGCGCACTGAACAGCTGCTCTGCGATTGCGGCCAGCGTATTCATCACGTGTACTTTCCGACGACCGCCGTCATCTCGATGCTCACGACAATGGAAGACGGCAGTTCCGTCGAAATTGCAGCAGTGGGCCGGGAAGGCATGACCGGCGTGCCTGTGCTGACCGGTGGCGAAACGATGCCGAACCGCGTGCAGGTGCAAAGTTCGGGCTTCGCGTACCGCATCAGCGCGCAGGCGCTCAAGCAGCAGTTTGCGCGCTCGGACCTCCTGCGTCGCGTTACGCTGCTTTACATGCACGCACTGCTCACGCAGATCGCGCAGACGGCCGCCTGCAACCGCCACCACTCGCTGAGCAAGCAGCTGTGCCGGTGGCTGCTGATCGAAGTGGATCGCGTCGACTCCAACGATCTGAGCGTGACGCAGCAACTGATCGCCGACATGCTCGGCGTGCGCCGTGAGGGCGTCACGGAAGCCGCCGGCAAGCTGCATGACGAAGGTCTGATCCATCACAGCCGCGGCAAGATCCGCGTACTCGACCGCAAGCGCCTCGAAGCGCGCGCATGCGAGTGCTACGGTCTCGTGCGCCGCGAGTTCGATCGCCTGCTGCCGCGCCTGCACGAAGCGGAAGCGGTCGAATAAGGCGACCGACGCACGGTTCGCTCGATTTCCAGCGCGATACGAAAGCGTGCCTTGTCAGGCACGCTTTCTTGCGTTCGCAGCGCTCGGCTTCAACGCCCGCTGGCTTGATGTGCCAACGCGCGCAGCACATACGAAGCCGCCGCAAAACCAAAGCTCGCCGTCACGCACACGCTCGAACCAAAGCCCGCGCAGTTCAGCCCCACCGGACCGTGATGCCCCGGCGACGTGGTGACGTGCTCGGCCTCGGCGTCGATATCGCACATGGCGGCTTCGGGATAGATGAGCGGCTCGTCCGAATACACCGCGCTCACCTTGAATTTGGCCTTCGGCCCGCGCGGAAAGCCGTGCTGCTTGCGCAACTGGCCGCGTACCTTGGAGAGCAGCGGGTCCTGGATCGTGAGCGCGAGGTCGTCGATGCGAATCCGCGTGGGGTCGAGCTGCCCGCCCGCGCCACCCACCGTGATGAGCGGCACGCGATGCTCCACGCACCAGGCGATCAGCGCGGTCTTGGTGCGCACGCTGTCGATGGCGTCGATCACGTAGTCGAAGCCGCCGCCCAGCAACGCATCGAAATTCGACGGCTCGACGAAATCCTCGACGAGGCGCACGTCGCAGGCCGGGTCGATGAGCTTGATGCGCTCGGCCATGGCCTCGACCTTGGGCTTGCCGTAGTTGCCGTCGAGCGCGTGGATCTGGCGGTTGGTGTTGCTCTCGGCCACGTTGTCGAGGTCGATCAGCGTGAGCTTGCCGATCGCGCTGCGCGCGAGCGCCTCGGCCGCCCACGAGCCCACGCCGCCAATGCCGATCACGGCGACATGGGCGCGCTCGAACGCGTCGAGCGCGGGTGCGCCATAAAGCCGCGCGATTCCACCGAATCGGCGGGCGCGGTCGGCAACATCGTCGGCAGGGCTCGGGGTAAGATCGACGGAGCCGGCGGCAGGGGAAATCGGGGTACTGGACATGACGGTAGGCAATCGTAAGCGGACCGGTCGCACACTGCCGTCGCGGTCCTGGCAAGACCCGTATTTTGCCTGAACGCGCCGAACGAGGCCGGACGCCCTTAGCCGGGCGCCCCAAGTTTGGCCGCCGGTTCGATATACTAGTCCGCATTGAAGCGTCTGCCTAAAAGATGACCTCCCTCGCCGATCTCCGCAAGACCTACTCGCTCGGCTCGCTCGACGCCGCCGACGTCGATCCCGATCCGATCCGCCAGTTCCAGACCTGGTTCGCCCAGGCGCTCGATGCGAAGCTGCCCGAGCCCAACGCCATGACGGTCGCCACAGTCGACGCACAAGGCCGCCCCGCCGCGCGCATCCTGCTCATCAAGGGCGTGGACGAGCGCGGCTTCGTGTTCTTCACGAACTACGAAAGCCGCAAGGGCCGTGAGCTGAGTGCAAATCCGCATGCGGCGCTGCTCTTTCACTGGATCGAGCTGGAGCGTCAGGTCCGCATCGAGGGCAAGGTCGAACTCACGAGCGCCGAGGAAAGCGACGCCTACTTCAACTCGCGCCCGCTCGGCTCGCGCATCGGCGCGTGGGCCTCGGAGCAAAGCACGGTGATCGCGAACCGCGAGACGCTCGAAGCGCGCGAGCGCGAAATCGCCGCGCAATATGGCGAAACGCCGCCGCGCCCGCCGCACTGGGGCGGCTACCGGCTCGTGCCGGAGGCCATCGAGTTCTGGCAGGGCCGCCCGTCGCGCCTGCACGACCGTATCCGCTACACGCGTGAGAGCGCAAATGCGGCCTGGCGCATCGAGCGTCTCGCGCCCTGAGCGCATGCGCGCGGCGTAACGCACGTTACGCGCACTTACGCCGCGCCCACCGGGTTTTCGTCTCACCGCTTTCGTTGTATGTCGTTGAGTACCTCGCTGTTGCCGTAACGCTGTTGCCAAAAAACCTGCATCGCAATTCGCTTTTGTCATTGGGCTTCAATCGTTCATCTGACACGGAGAGAAACGCATGTTCTGGGAGAAAAAACTCGCACAGTGGGTAGAAGAAGTGCGCAGCAAGGCCGACTTGCCCGCCCGCCTCGTGCTCTGGAGCGGGCAGCAATACGACTTCGGCCACTTCGCCGCGCCTCGGGTCACGCTCAAGGTCAATAGCGCGTCGGCGCTGCCGCTCCTGCTCACGCCGAGCCTCGACAATCTCGGCGAGGCCTACGTGAAGGGCAAGATCGACATCGAAGGCAAGCTCGCCGACATCATCAACATCAGCTATTCGCTCGCGCGCAACACCGTCACGAGCGCCAGCAAGCTCGCGCGCGTGCGCCGCTATTTCACGCATTCGAAGTCCACGGACAGGCAGGCCATCCAGTACCACTACGACGTCTCGAACGAGTTCTACAAGCTCTGGCTCGACGAGAACATGGTCTATTCGTGCGCGTACTTCGAAAACGGCGACGAAGACCTCGCCACCGCCCAGCTCAAGAAAATCGACCACATCCTCACGAAGATCCAGGTGAAGGAAGGTCACACGCTGCTCGACATCGGCTGCGGATGGGGCGCGCTCGTGCTGCGCGCGGCGCAGAAGTTCGGCGCGCGCTGCGTGGGCGTGACGCTCTCGCAGAACCAGTTCGATCTCGCCACCGCGCGTGTGAAGGCGGCGGGCCTCGAAGACCGCATCGAGATCCGCCTGCAGGACTATCGCGACATACAAGGCCAGTTCGACCGCATCACGAGCGTGGGGATGTTCGAGCACGTCGGGCGCAAGAATCTGCCCGGCTATTTCCGCAAGGTCCACGACCTGCTCGCCGACGACGGCGTCGCCATGAATCACGGCATCACCTCGTCGGACGCCGAATCGGGCGAAACGGCGCTGGGCGGCGGCGAGTTCATCGACCGCTACGTGTTCCCCGACGGCGAGCTGCCGCACATCGGCCTCGCGCTCCAGGCGGCGCAGCACGGCGGCCTCGAAGCGGTTGACGTGGAAAGCCTGCGCCGTCACTATGCGCACACGCTCGATTTGTGGGCGGAGAATTTCGAGGCGCGCGCCGAGGAAGCGAAACGGCTCGTCGACGACGAGAAGTTCCGCATCTGGCGCGTTTATCTGGCGGGTTGCGCGTACGCGTTCGAGCACGACGACGTGTCGATCTTCCAGATCGTCTGCCGCAAGGCCGGCCGCAGCGCGACAACGCTGCCGTGGTCGCGCCGCTATATGTACGAGAAGCCGCTATGACGCAGGCGGCGGCGCGGTTCGCCGCGCCGCCAGCGAGTCGACTGTTCCCGCAGTTGCGCCCGTCCCAGGCGGCTTCGCCCCACGACCGCCATCACGACGCCACTGCGCGACGCCACTGCATGAACGAACGCGACGACGGCCACGACCTGTTTGGCGACATGACGCTCGGGCCGGCCAACGACTCCGGCCCCGACGCCGCCCACCCGGCTGCGCGCCCCGCTGCGCGACGCAACGCGACGAAGGCCGAAGCCGGCCGCGTCGAGCCGCAGCCTGATTTGTTCGGCTTCGCGGCGCCGGCAAGCGCACCTGCGACGAAGCCCGCCACCCAGCGCCCTGCCCGCACCACGCGCGACGACGACACGGAAATCGAAGCGCGCGAAGATGGCGAGCCGCGCGCAAAATCGCCAAAACCCGCGCCCAACCCCGGCGCCCCGAAGCGCCGCGGCCGCGGCGTGCTGCCCGCCGTAGCCGCGCAAGACATGCTCGACGTCGCGGCCGCGCTGCCCGCGGGCGTGCGCCTCGGCACCTCGTCGTGGTCGTTTCCGGGCTGGCGCGGCATCGTCTACGGCGAGGACTACAGCCAGTCGAAGCTCGCCCGCGACGGCCTCTCGGCCTACGGTGCGCATCCGCTGCTGCGCTCGGTGAGCATCGACCGCTCGTTCTACGCGCCGCTCACCGTCACCGATTACCTGCGCTACGCGCAGCAGGTGCCGGACCACTTCCGCTTCATCGTGAAGGCGCCGGCGCTCGTCACCGACGCCAGCGTGCGCGGCGAGCGTGGCGAGCCCGTTTCCGCGAATCCGTGCTTTCTCAACGCGGAGCTGGCCGCGCGCGAATTCGTCGAGCCGTGCCTTGCGGGCCTCGGCGGCAAGGCCGGCGCGCTCGTGTTCCAGTTCCCGCCGCTGCCCGATCAGCTGCTGGCCGATCCGGCGGCGTTCGTCGAGCGGCTGACCGCCTTCCTCGCCGCGTTGCCGCCGCTGCCCCAACCGACCGAGCCCGCCGCAGCCGGCGACGGTCCCTGCTACGCCGTCGAGATCCGCGACGCGATCCTGCTCACGCCGCGCTTCGTGCGCACGCTGCGCGCCGCGGGCGTGCGCTACTGCGTGGGCCTGCACGCGCGCATGCCGGACCCGCTGCGCCAGGCCGCCGCGCTCGCGCTGATGGACGGCGAAGCCCCGGCCGGCCCGCTGATCGTGCGCTGGAGCCTGCATAGCGGCTTCAAGTACGAGCAGGCGAAGGCGCGCTACGAGCCGTTCGACAAGCTCGTGGACGAAGACCCGCATACGCGCGTCACGCTCGCGGAACTGGCCGCGCGCTACGCGATGGCGGGCCAGCCCGTGCTGATCACGACCAACAACAAGGCGGAGGGATCGGCGCCGCTCACCTGCGCGAAGCTCGCGCGGGCAATTGCGGACGAGATGGAGCGCTTGCGCGGGGAAATGGCACTGGACGCCGCGCGCGATGCGACGCCGGACGAAACGCCGCCCGGCGCGCAAACAGAAGAAGCAGAAAAGGAAGACTGAGGCGCGAAGCGGCAACGAAACCACCGCGCGCCTTTTGAGGCTTATTCGGCCTTCAGCCGGTGCGCGAACTTCTGGCGGAACTTCGCGACCTTCGGCGCCACCACGAACGAGCAATAGCCCTGGTTCGGGTGCTGCGCGAAGTAGTTCTGGTGATACGCCTCAGCGGGGAAATAGTTGCCGTCGAGCGGCAGCACCTGGGTGACGATCTTGCCGTCGTACACGCCTTCTGCGGCCAGCTCGCGAATCGCCTGCCCGGCCGTCTCGCGCTGCGCCTCGGAGTGCGTGAAGATCGCCGAGCGGTACTGCGTGCCCACGTCGTTGCCCTGGCGGTTCAGCTGCGTGGGATCGTGAATCGCGAAGAAGATGTCGAGAATCTCGCGGTACGTGATCTTCGCAGGATCGAACTCCACCTTCACGACCTCGGCGTGGCCGGTGTCGCCGTCGCAGACCTGCTCGTAGCTCGGGTTCGCCACGTGGCCGCCCGCGTAGCCCGACTCCACCGCGTTCACTCCCTCCACGCGCAGGTACACCGCCTCCAGGCACCAGAAGCATCCGCCGCCCAGGGTGGCCGTTTCGACTGTCTGACTCATGCTGTTCGCTCCTTTGATCGAGACTGCGGACGCCATCGCGGACCTCACTGCGCACACCACTACGCGGTGCCTCGCGCGACCCGCCATCCGCCGCTTCCGCTAAAATTGTGACAATTCGCCGATTTTCCACATGACGTTGATCCCGATTTCTGCTCCAGCCGCCGTGCGCGCGGCCCGTGAAGGCCAGCACCGATGACCCGCCGCGCCAGCCCGCCCAACTTCGACGACGGCGCATTCCGCCGCGCGCTTGGCCAGTTCGCCACCGGCGTGACCGTGATCACGACGCGCGCGCCCGACGGCACGCTCATCGGCATCACGGCCAGCTCGTTCAACTCGGTCTCACTCAATCCGCCGCTCGTGCTGTGGAGCCTCGCCACGCGCTCGGCATCCATGCCCGTGTTCCGCTCGAACAGCCATTATGTGATCAATGTGCTCGCCGCGTCGCAGCTCGACCTGTGCAAGCGCTTTGCGACCGTGAAGGGCGACCGTTTCGAGGGCGTCTCACACGCGGCCGGCGACACCGGCATGCCCGTGCTGGACGGCGCGATCGCGTGGTTCGAATGCCACAACCGCAGCCGCTACGACGAAGGCGACCACGTGATTTTCGTCGGGGAAGTGGAACGCTGCGGCGTGCGCGAGGACGGCACCGACGCTTCGCCGCTCGTCTTCCACGGCGGCGCGTTCCACCAGCTCCAGTCGCTCTGATACGGCGGGGCGCGGCCCCGTCGTCCTCGTCTATGCCGGCGCGCTCTTCGGCTCGCGCTGCGCGATCAGGTCCACCGGCACGCCCACTTCCACCTTGAGCGTCGTGAGCACGATGTTCGAGCGGATGTCCATCACGCCCGGCGCCTTGTACAGCTTGTTGAGCACGAAGTCCGAGTAGTGCTTGAGGTTGTGCGCGAGCACGCGCAGCAGGTAGTGCGTCTCGCCCGTCACCACGTACGCCCCCACCACCTCCGGCCAGTCGCGCAGCGCCGTGACGAAGCGCTCGTGCCAGCTCTCCTGGTCGTTGCGCATCGACACCTGCACGAACGCCTCCATCTCGAAGCCGAGAATCTCCCGATTCAAGCTCGCGCGGTAGCGCTCGACCACCCCCTGCTCCTCGAGCAGCCGCAAACGGCGCAGGCACGCCGATGGCGAAAGCGAAATACGCTCCGCCAGATCGAGATTACTGATCCGCCCCTCGTTCTGCAGCACGGCGAGAATACGGCAATCGGTAGCATCAAGCGAGATTGCGTTCATATTTGGTCTCCATTCCCGGCTTAAGACAAATTATGTGCCAACAACCGAAGTTTGCGGCGTTTTTTTTGCAAGCACATTTCGCGCGGGGTTGCCTATCATTCGAAGCATCAGGAGACAACGCAAACGCAAGCCGCCTCTGACATGACCAGGATCAAAGACATTTCCCCGCCGATTCACCCCGAAACGCCCGTCTGGCCCGGGGATACGCCCGTTGGCATCGAGCGCGTGTGGCGCATGGAGGCGGGCTCGCCGGTCAACGTCGCGCGCGTGACGCTGTCGCCGCACACCGGCGCGCACACCGACGCCCCGCTGCACTACGACGCCGCAGGCGCGCCGATCGGCGAGGTGCCGCTCGACACCTATATCGGCGCGTGCCGCGTGATTCATTGCGTGGGCGCCGCGCCGCTCGTGCTGCCCGAACACGTGGAAGGCGCGTTACCCGGCATCCCGCCGCGCGTGCTGCTGCGCACCTACGCGTACGCGCCGCAGGACCGCTGGGACAGCAAGTTTTGCGCCGTCGCGCCGGCAACGATCGATCTGCTCGCCGCGCACGGCGTGCGTCTCATCGGCATCGACACGCCCTCGCTCGACCCGCAGGAATCGAAGACGATGGACGCGCATCACCGCATCCGCGCCCATGGCATGGCGATCCTCGAAGGCATTGTGCTCGACGCCATCGCGCCCGGCGACTACGAACTCATCGCCCTGCCGCTGAAGTTCGCGACGCTCGACGCCAGCCCCGTGCGCGCCGTGCTGCGCGAATTGCCGCCTGCCGCCGCCAACTGAATCCCCTCAAATTAGCCAAACAACGAAACGTAGACATGAACGACCGCAACGAAGCCCTGGCAGCCGATCGCGCCGATCCGCTCGCCGCCCTGCGCGAGCAATTCACGCTCGCGGCCGGCGCCATCTATCTCGACGGCAACTCGCTCGGCGTGCCGCCCTCGGCGTCGGCTGCGCGCGCGCAGGCCGTGATCGGCGGCGAATGGGGCGAAGGCCTGATCCGCAGCTGGAACACGGCGGGCTGGTTCGCCATGCCCAAGCGGCTGGGCAACAAGCTCGCGAAGCTGATCGGCGCGGCCGACGACGAAGTCGTCGTCACCGACACCATCTCGATCAACCTCTTCAAGGCGCTCTCCGCCGCGCTGCGCGTGCAGAACGCGCGCGACCCGAAGCGCCGCGTGATCGTCTCGGAGCGCTCGAACTTCCCGAGCGACCTGTACATCGCGCAAGGGCTCATCGATCAGCTCGACCGCGGCTACGAGCTGCGCCTCGTCGACGATCCTTCCGAGCTGCGCGCCGCGATCCGCGAAGACGTGGCCGTCGCGATGATCACGCACGTGAACTACCGCACGGGCGAGATGCACGACATGCGCGCGCTCACCGAGCATATTCACGCGCAGGGCGCGCTCGCGCTGTGGGATCTCGCGCACTCGGCGGGCGCCGTGCCCGTGGACCTGAACGGCGCGAACGCCGACTACGCCGTGGGCTGCACGTACAAGTACCTGAATGGCGGCCCCGGTTCGCCCGGCTTCGTGTGGGTGCCCAAGCGCCATCAGGATGCGTTCTCGCAGCCGCTCTCGGGCTGGTGGGGCCACAAGTCGCCGTTCGAGATGAACCCTGTCTATCGTCCGGACAACGGCATCGGCCGCTATCTGTGCGGCACACAGCCGATCGTCTCGATGGCGCTCGTCGAATGCGGTCTCGACGTGTTCCTGCAAACCGACATGCAGGCCATCCGCCGCAAGTCGCTCGCGCTCACCGATCTCTTCATCGAACTGGTCGAGACGCGCTGCAAGGCATACGGCCTCACGCTCGTCACGCCGCGTGAGCATGCGGAACGCGGCTCGCACGTGAGCTTCGAGCATCCGCACGGCTATGAGGTGATGCAGGCGTTGATCGCGCGCGGCGTGATCGGCGACTATCGCGAGCCACGCGTGCTGCGCTTCGGCTTCACGCCGCTGTATCTGCGCTACGTCGATGTGTGGGACGCCGTGGAGACGCTGCGCGACGTGCTCGCCACCGAGTCCTGGCGCAAGCCCGAATTCGCCGAGCGCGGCGCGGTGACCTGAGGAGCGGCAGATGAACGATCACATGCAAATCCCGGGCATGCCCGACGCGGGTGAAACCACGAGTGAGGCCCACGGCACCGCGCGTGGCGGCTGCCCGTTCGGACACGGCGCCGCCGCGCCCGCCCCCGCTGCGCAAGCGCCTGCGGCACAAGGCGAAGGCGAAGGCTGGCACGACGCGCAGCTCGACTTCTCGAAGTCGATGAGCTACGGCGACTACCTCGCGCTCGACGCCGTGCTCAATGCGCAGCATCCGCTCTCGCCCGACCACAACGAGATGCTGTTCATCGTGCAGCATCAGACGAGCGAGCTGTGGATGAAGCTCGCGCTCTACGAATTGCGCGCGGCGCTCGCCAACGTGCACCGCGACGCGCTGCCGCCCGCGTTCAAGCAGCTCGCGCGCGTCTCGCGCATCATGGAGCAGCTCGTGCAGGCGTGGAACGTCCTCTCGACGCTCACGCCTTCCGAATACACGGCCATGCGCCCGTACCTGGGCGCCTCGTCGGGCTTCCAGTCGTATCAATACCGGCAGATCGAGTTCCTGCTCGGCAACAAGAACGTGCAGATGCTCAAGCCGCACGAGCATCGCGGCGAGATTTTCGAGCAGGTGAAGGCGACGCTCGAAGCGCCCTCGTTCTACGACGAAGTCATTCGCCTGCTCGCGCGGCGCGGCTTTGCGATCGCGCCCGAGCGCCTGAACCGCGACTGGACCCTGCCGACCGAACACGACGCCACGGTCGAGGCGGCGTGGCTGGAGGTGTACCGCAATCCTTCGGAGTACTGGGATTTGTACGAGATGGCCGAAGAGCTCGTCGATCTCGAAGACGCGTTCCGTCAATGGCGCTTCCGCCACGTGACGACGGTCGAGCGCATCATCGGCTTCAAGCAGGGCACCGGCGGCACGAGTGGCGCGCCGTATCTGCGCAAGATGCTCGATGTCGTGCTGTTCCCCGAGCTGTGGCACGTGCGCACGGTGCTGTAACGCCAAACGCGGCGCCCAAAAGCAAAAATGCCCGCCAATCGATGGCGGGCATTTTTTTCGCGAGAACGCGTGAGGCTTAGACCACCACGGTCTGCGCTTCGCCTTCCTCGCTTTCGCGCACCACGCCGATCTTCCACACCTGCTCGCCCGCGGCGGCCAGCAGCGAGGCAGCGGCGTCGGCTTGATCCGCCGCCACGACCACGGCCATGCCGATGCCGCAGTTGAACACGCGGTGCATTTCCGCATCGGCCACGCCGCCGTGCTTTTGCAGCCACGTGAAGAGCGGCGGCAGCGGCCATGCCGCGTGGTTCAGTTCGGCCGTGAGGCCTTCGCGCAGTACGCGCGGAATGTTCTCGACGAGGCCGCCGCCGGTGATGTGCGCCATGCCCTTCACCGTGATGGTTTCCATCAGCTTGAGCAGCGGCTTCACGTAGATGCGCGTGGGCGCCATCAGCGCGTCGGCGAGCGAACGGCCGTCGAAGTCGGCGGCGAGGTCCGGCTGCGCGCGCTCGATGATCTTGCGCACGAGCGAGAAGCCGTTCGAATGGATGCCGCTCGAGGCGAGACCGAGCACCACGTCGCCCGGGTCGATCGTGCTGCCGTCGATGATCTTGCTCTTTTCGACCGCGCCCACCGCGAAGCCGGCGAGATCGTATTCGCCGTCGGGGTACATGCCCGGCATTTCGGCCGTTTCACCGCCGATCAGCGCGCAGCCCGACAGCTCGCAGCCTTGCGCGATGCCCTTCACGACCGTGGCCGCCGTATCGACGTCCAGCTTGCCGCAGGCGAAGTAGTCGAGGAAGAACAGCGGCTCGGCGCCCTGCACGAGGATGTCGTTCACGCTCATCGCGACGAGATC
Organism: Paraburkholderia sp. BR10937; assembly: GCF_040965695.1. Classification (NCBI taxonomy): domain Bacteria; kingdom Pseudomonadati; phylum Pseudomonadota; class Betaproteobacteria; order Burkholderiales; family Burkholderiaceae; genus Paraburkholderia; species Paraburkholderia sp. BR10937. The sequence continues at coordinate 130,710 of NZ_JBFRCL010000011.1, read as the reverse complement.
CTGGCCAACCGTGTCATGTTTGTTCAGATGAAACGCGAGGCGCAGCTTGGTGCCCACGCCGTCGGTGCCCGAGACGAGCACAGGCTCCTTGTACCTCTTCGGCACTTCGAAGAGCGCGCCGAATCCGCCGATGCCGCCCATCACGCCTTCGCGCAGGGTCTTCTTCGCAAACGGCTTGATGCGATCGACGAGCGCGTCGCCCGCGACCATGTCGACGCCAGCGTCGGCGTAGGAGAGGCCTTGGTCCTGCGACTGTGTCTGATTAGCGGGGCCGGATTTCGGTTGATTCATGGGGAAGCGCCAGAAGGTCGGTAAAATGCGATTTTAACCGATTGACGGCGCCCCGCCGCCGCGGGTGGAGCGAGATTTGGAACGCGCCTCGCCTGTGCCCCACAACCGGAAACCGAGTTTTGCCGCACAACACACCGTATTACGCACCGTACCAGCGTCGGGCCGTTATCTGGACCGGGATTGCGCTCGCCTTCGGCATCGTGCTGCGGCGGCCGCGGCCCAGTGATCTCAGCAAATCTCACGAGAGCACGCTTTACTAGAACCGACTCCGTCCAGACACACCGTGCAGCGACAGTTAACGCTCGATCTCGGCACCCCGCCGCCATCGACCTTCGACAACTTCCATATCGGCGCCAACGCCGAGCTGGTCGCGCGCCTGCGCGGTCTGGACGCGGCGCTCATGGCGGGCCCGATCGCCGATCGCACGTTCTATGTCTGGGGCGAGCCCGGCAACGGGCGCAGCCACCTGCTGCACGCCCTCGCCGACGAAGCGCCGCCGGGCCACGTGCGCTATCTGGGGCCGCAAAGCGCGCTGGCGGCGTTCACGTTCGATCCGCGCGTGACGATCTACGCGGTGGACGACTGCGATTCGCTCTCGGGCGCGCAGCAGATCGCGCTCTTCAACCTGTTCAACGAGGTGCGCTCGTACCCCGCCTGCGCGCTCGTCGCGACGGGCAACGCGCCGCCCATGGGGCTCGCCGTGCGCGAGGACCTGCGCACGCGCCTTGGCTGGGGCCTCGTGTTCCACCTCGCGCCGCTCTCCGACGAAGGCAAGGCGGCGATCCTCAAGCTCGCGGCGCGCGAGCGCGGCATTGCGCTCGCCGACGACGTGCCCGCCTACCTGCTCACGCATTTCCGGCGCGACATGCCGAGCCTGATGGGCCTGCTCGACGCGCTCGACCGCTTCTCGCTCGAACAGAAGCGCGCAGTGACGCTGCCGCTGTTGCGCGCGATGCTCGCGAACGGCGTGGGCGATCTGGTGAGCGTCGCGAGCGCATTGCCGACGGACGAGGAACTCGCCGCCGAAGAGCCGGCAGCAACGGACGACACGAGCGACGCGCACGACGATGAGGCCAGCGGCGACGCGGCCACCCAAACGTCATCCGCTGAAGGCGACGAGCCGCCCGCACCGCCGACGCTCTTCCCCAGCGAGCCCGAAGCCCCCGCCGCCGGGCCCGACGACGCCCAGCCCTACGAGGCGCCGAAGGCACCGGCCCTGCAGGCGCGGCCGCCGGCGAGCGTGCCCTTCGACAAGCCGACCGACAACGTCGAAGGCGAATTGGGGGCCAAATATCGTCACGTCGTCCACAAGGAACTGGGCACCGAACTCAAGGGCGAAGTCGAAGCCGACGTGAGCAACGAGATGAGCGGCGAGCTGCGCGGCGATCTCGATCCGCCAGCGGGCACCGCCGCCCCCGAGGCACAGGCAGGCGAGACGCCCGAACAGCCACCGTCAGCGCCCGCTAGCTCGGGTACGTCGCCATCGCAAGAGCACAAGGCGCCCGCCCAGAACGACGCGCCTGCAGGCCCCGAATCCCCCGCGGACCCCGCCGCGCCGACGCCGCCCGCCGGCGGCGGCAACGGCGTCTCCCGCTTCAAGTAAAATGAGCGCCCATGGCTAACCTTGCACTTTTTGATCTCGATCACACCCTGATCCCCACCGACAGCGACCACGAATGGGGCCGCTTCATGGTGAAACTCGGCATTGTCGACGGCGAGCGCTTTGCGGAGCAAAACGACCGCTTCTATGCCGACTACAAGGCCGGCAAGCTCGACATCCATGCATACCTCGTCGCCATGCTCACGCCGCTCGCGAAATATTCGCGCGCGCAGTTGAAGGAATGGCACGACCAGTACATGCACGAGGTGATCAAGCCGACCATCCTGCCGAGCGCGGTCGAGCTCGTGAAAAAGCACAAGGAAGCGGGCGACCTCTGCTGCGTGGTCACGGCGACCAACGAATTCATCACGGCGCCTATCGCCGAGGTGTTCGGCGTAGACAAGCTGATCGCGTGCGAAGTCGAAACCGTGGACGGCCATCCGGCCTCGGCCTTCACCGGCCGCCCGACGGGCACGCCGAGCTACCGCGAAGGCAAGATCGTGCGCGTCGAGCAATGGCTCGCCTCGCTCGGCAAGCGCCTTTCGGACTTCGAGCACAGCTACTTCTACAGCGACTCGCACAACGACATTCCGCTGCTCGAAAAAGTCACCGACCCGATCGCCACCAACCCCGACGACACCCTGCGCGCTCACGCGCAACAAGCGGGCTGGCGCATTCTCGATTTGTTCCAAGCCCAGTGATCAAGAAACTCATCCGCAAGCTGTTCGGCCAGGACGACGCCGAAGCGGCGCAAGACACCGAAGCCCCCGCCGTCGATCCGGACACGGCCTCGCAGGAAGGCGCGGCCGCCGTTGCCGGCAGCACCCGCGCACGCCGCAAGCCGGCCAGCGCGCAGAAGGCCTCGAAGCCGCGCGCCGGCAAGGGCGCGCCCGACCCGGCTACGCCCGTCATCCTTTCCGCCGACATCCACGGCATCAATCCCGCGCTGATCTCGCGCAACGCCGTGCGCGTGACCGACGGTCTGCAGCAGGCGGGCTTCCGCGCGTTCATCGTGGGCGGCGCGGTGCGCGACCTGCTGCTCGGCGTCGCGCCCAAGGACTTCGACGTCGCCACGGACGCCACGCCCGACCAGGTGCAGAAGCTGTTCCGCCGCGCGCGCATCATCGGCCGGCGCTTTCAGATCGTGCACGTGCAGTTCGGCCAGGAAATCATCGAAGTCTCGACGTTCCGCGCGCTCGTGGATGCGCCGCCTGCCGATGCCGAAGCGCCCGCTCCGGCGCCCGCAAAGCGCATGCGCCGCGACGAACTCGACCGCAAGACGCACCACGTGGATGCGAGCGGCCGCGTGCTGCGCGACAACGTCTGGGGCGAGCAGCACGAAGACGCCACGCGCCGCGACTTCACGATCAACGCGATGTACTACGATCCGGCCACGCAAACCGTGCTGGATTACCACAACGGCATGGCCGACATGCGCGCGCGCCTGCTGCGCATGATCGGCGACCCGGCCACGCGTTATCGCGAAGACCCGGTGCGCATGCTGCGCGTGGTGCGTTTCGCGGCGAAGCTCGGCTTCGAGATCGAGGAGCACACGCGCGAGCCCATCGTGAAGCTCGCGGACCTCATCAACAACGTACCGGCCGCGCGTCTTTTCGACGAAATGCTCAAGCTGCTGCTCTCGGGCCACGCGCTCGAGTGCCTCAAGTGGTTGCGCAAGGAAGGGCTGCATCACGGCCTGCTGCCGCTGCTCGACGTCGTGCTCGAACAGCCGCAAGGCGAGCGCTTCATCACGCTCGCGCTGTCGAACACCGACGCGCGCGTGCGCGCAGGCAAACCCGTGTCGCCGGGCTTCCTGTTCGCCACGCTGCTGTGGCACGACGTGCAGCAACGCTGGCAGCAATACACGGCCGAAGGCGAATTGCCCGTGCCGGCGCTGCATCGCGCGATGGACGACGTGATCGACGCGCAAACGGAAAAACTGGCGATTCACCGTCGTTTTTCGTCGGACATGCGCGAAATCTGGGGCCTGCAGCTGCGCCTCGAAAAGCGCGGCCGCGGTGCGCTGAAGCTGCTGGAACACCAAAGATTTAGAGCGGGGTATGATTTCCTCCTGCTGCGCTGCGAATCGGGCGAGCTGGACGCCGAAGTCGGCCAATGGTGGACGGACTTCATTTCCGGCGACAACGCCGAGCGCGAGACGCTTCTCGCGCAGGGCGGCAAGGAGCGCTCGCCGCGCAAACGCCGCCGCCGCGGCGGCGCGAAGAGCCGCAGAACGGGCGAAGGTGCTGTATCGGAAGCCGGCGCAGCCGGTGACGTGCATGAAGCCAGCAGTGCGGACTATGACGGCCACGCCGGTCCGCACGAGGACTGACGCCATGCGGCGTCGCGGCTTGCCGCGGCGCACATGCGTCGAACCGCAACATAAGTCGCAGGAAGTGAAGCCATGACGGTTGCCTGGCTGGGAATTGGCGCGAATCTGGGGGATGCGCGCCAGACCCTCAAAGACGCGGTGGTGTGCCTCGCGCAACAGCACACCCTCACCGTCGTCGCCAAATCGAGTCTGTACCGCACCGCGCCCATCGACGCGGGCGGCGACGACTATTACAACTGCGTCGTGAAGATCGAGACGAGTCTCGACGTTCACGCGCTGCTCGGCCTGTGCCAGCGCGTGGAGCATCACTTCGGCCGCGAGCGTCCCTTTCGCAACGCGCCGCGCACGCTCGACATCGACATCCTGCTTTACGGCGACGCCACCATCGACGAAACCGACCTCGTCGTGCCGCATCCGCGCATGACGGGCCGCGCGTTCGCGCTCGTGCCGCTCGTCGAGATCGATCCCGAACTCGTGATTCCGGGCCAGGGGCCGGCCAGCGCCTACCTCGCCGCCGTGGCCGACCAGCGCATCGAGAAGGTCAAGCCGTTGTGCCAGTGCATGGGCACGGCGCCTGCGCCGGACACCCCACCCTCCGGCAACTGCCGATGAGCACGACACCCCTGCCCGTCGTCAGCGCGCGCGCCACGCGGCCAGCCGCGCTCCAGTACATCGTGATCGAAGGGCCGATCGGCGCGGGCAAGACCACGCTCGCGACGCGTCTGGCCGAACGCTGGTCGATGCAGACGCTGTTCGAATCGAACGCCGACAATCCGTTTCTCGAGCGCGTGTATCGCGACACCGCGCCCTCGTCGCATGCGCTCGCCGCGCAACTGCATATCGCCTTGCAGCGCGAGCAGCTTTCGCGCGACGTGGCCGCGCGCCGCGAAGCGGGCGTGCCGCTCGTGACGAATTTCCTTGCCGAACGCAACGATCTGTTCGCACGCCTCACACTCGCCGAAGACGAACTGCCGCTCTACCGCGCGCTCGCCTCGCGCCTCACGTCATCCGCGCCCGCGCCTGACCTCGTCGTCTATCTGCAGGCGAGCCCCGAGGCGCTGTATGCGCGCATCCAGAAGCGGGCATTGCCGCGCGAGCTGGCTATTTCGAGTGCGTTCCTGCGAGCGCTGTGCGACAGCTACAACGATTTTTTCTATCATTACGATCATGCGCCGGTGCTCACCGTCGGCGCGGAGCATCTGGATCTGCCAGGTTCCGATGCGGACCTCGAGCTCGTCGCCGAACGTATCGAGACGATGCGCGGCCGCAAGGAATCCTTCGTCAAGGGCACGTCGCTATAACCGCCTCATCGGCGCGATCGAACGGCGCAGCCCCTCCCGTTTTCCCTTTCCCAACGGATTTCCCCATGAGTTACCTGCAGGAAACGAGCCGCAGCGCGGTCACCGTGCCCAAACTCCAGGCCATGCGCGATGCGGGCGAGCGCATCGCCATGCTGACGTGCTATGACGCGAGCTTCTCGGCGCTGTGCGACCGCGCGGGCGTCGATACGGTGCTGATCGGCGACTCGCTCGGCAACGTGCTCCAGGGGCACACCACGACGCTGCCCGTCACCATCGACGACATCGCCTATCACACGGCCTGCGTGGCGCGTGCGCAAACCAGGGCGCTGATCATCGCCGATCTGCCGTTCGGCAGCTTCGGCACGCCCGAAGACGCGTTCGCGAACTCGGTGAAGCTCATGCGCGCCGGTGCGCAGATGGTGAAGATCGAGGGCGGCGAATGGCTCGCGCCCACGGTGAAGATGCTGGTGGAGCGCGCCGTGCCCGTGTGCGCGCACATCGGCCTCACGCCACAGTCGGTGCACGCGTTCGGCGGCTTCAAGGTGCAGGGCAAGAGCGATGCGGCCGCCACGCAGATGATTCGCGACGCGCTGGCGCTGCAGGACGCGGGCGCGCAGCTCGTGGTGATCGAGGCCGTGCCCGCGGCGCTCGGCGCGGAAGTGACCAAGCAGTTGCGCATTCCGACCATCGGCATTGGCGCAGGTGTGGACTGCTCGGGCCAGGTGCTCGTGCTGCACGACATGCTCGGCATTTTCCCCGGCAAGCGGCCGCGCTTCGTGAAGGACTTCATGACGGGCCAGCCCGATATCGAATCGGCCGTGCGCGCGTATGTGCAGGCCGTGAAGGAAGGCACGTTCCCGGGGCCCGAGCACGTGTTCTGATCCGCCGACTTTGCTTCGCAGAATGAAAAAAGCGCGCTCCGTCTGAAGGGGCGCGCTTTGTTTTTGTGGTCTGCTACGGCCGCTTCATCGAATCAAGCGCGCCGGCACGGCACCGCGCAGCGCGTTCGTGAGCATCAGGGCTTCGGCGTTAAGCACGTCGTCGTGCGTGAGCACACGCTCCTGTGCGCCGAACGCTTCGTCGTCGAGCAGCACGCCGCGCATCACGCCCGGCAGCACGCCCGCGGCGAGCGGCGGCGTGAACCACCTGCCGTCGAGCTTCACGAACACGTTCGAACGGCCGCCTTCGGTCAGCTCGCCGCGCTCGTTGAAGAACAGCATGTCGAAGCCGCCCTGTGCTTCGGCCTCGCGCCATGCGCGATCGAATTCGGCGCGGCGCGTGGTCTTGCGCAACAACAGCGCGTCGGCGGATTCGACCGGCGCAAAGCCGTGATCCGGCGCGAGCAGCACGCCCACGGTGTCGTGCGCGAGCGCAGCAAGCGGCGCGCTGGTGAGCGTCGCCGCCCCGCTCTTGCCGAGCGCAAGGCGCACCCGGTACGGCGCGTTCTCGTCTGCAAACGTGGCGCAGGTTTCGTCGATGCGCGTTCGCAACGCTTGAACGTTGCACGGGAAACCGAGCCACGCCGCACTCGCCGCGAGACGCGCGAGGTGACGCTCCACGTGACGCACGCCGTCAGCGCGCGTCGCGTACATCGTTTCGAAGCATTCGATGCCCGGGTCGGCGTCGGTCAGAAAGCGGGCTTTCAAGCGGCACTCCTCGTATTCGTCGGCGGCCACGCTGTCGAGCACGATGCCCGCACCGACGCCCATTTCGCCGCGCCGCGTGCCGCCCGTACCCCTCGAAGGCGCATCGAGCGTCAACGTGCGGATCACGACCGAGAGACAAAAGTCGCCACACGCCTCGCCTGCCGAGGGCGCTTCGAGCCACCCTATCGTGCCGGTGTAAAGCCCGCGCGGCGCATGTTCGAGCGCTTCGATCAGCTCCATCGTGCGGTGCTTGGGCGCGCCCGTGATCGAGCCGCACGGAAAGAGCGCGCGCATGGCGGCGGTGAATGTCGTGCCTTCGCGCAGCGTGGCTTCCACGGTCGAGGTCATCTGCCAGACGGAAGCGTAGGGCTCCACGCTGAAGAGCGCCGGCACGCGCACCGAGCCGGTTTGCGCGACGCGCGAGAGATCGTTGCGCAGCAAGTCGACGATCATCACGTTTTCGGCGCGGTTCTTCGGGTCGTTGGCGAGAAAACGCGCGGCGGCGGCGTCCTGCTCCTCATCGGCGCTGCGCGCGGCCGTGCCCTTCATCGGTTTCGCGCGCAACGTTTTGCCGCGCTTCTCCACGAACAGCTCCGGCGAGCACGAGAGCACCCAGCGGTCGCCCGGCAACGCGATCAGCGCGCCGTAACGCACGCGCTGACGCTCGCGCAGGCGCCGGTAAAGCGCGAGCGGCGAACCGTACGCCTCGAAGCCGAGCCGGTAGGTGTAGTTGATCTGATACGAGTCGCCCGCGCGCAAGGCATCCTGCACGGCGGCGATGTCCTGCTCGAAGCGCTCGCGATCGACACCGATCGTCACACCCGCCACGCCCGCTGGCGCAGGCGCTTCACTGCCCTCTTGCGCCGCAAGCCACGCGTCGGCTTCCTCGCGCGAGAGCGTTTCGCAGCGTTCGAACAATAAAAAACGCAGCGCGGCGTGGCCGTGCTGCGTTTCGATGGATGCGCTCGTGTCGCGCTTTGCGAATTCGAGCGTGCGCCCGAACTCGTAGTCACCGATCACGAGGGCGTGAAGTCCCTTGCCCAGTTCGGCATTCGCTTGCGCGCACACCGCGTCGAGGTCCGCCGCACGCTCGCATGCAAGCTCGCGCACGAACCCCGTATAAAGGCGGCTCGAACGGCTAGCCGCCGTCGAGTCGCCGTCGTCGAGCAGCGCGAAAGTTGCAACACTCGTCGCATCACCCGTCGCGCCGCCAGAATTGACTGCCATTACGCTAACTACCTGCAATTGACCTGCTGCTGCATGGTGACGCCGGAAAAGCGCATCAGTCGAAGAAGCTCTTCACGCGGTCGAACCAGCTCTTGCTTTGCGGGCTGTGGCGCGAACCGCCTTCCACGAGCGACTTCTCGAACTGCTGCAGCATCTCGCGCTGGTGATCGGTGAGCTTGACCGGCGTTTCCACCTGGACGTGCACATACAGATCTCCGGCGATGCTCGAACGCAGACCCTTGATGCCCTTGCCGCGCAGACGGAACGTCTTGCCCGACTGCGTGCCTTCGGGCACCGTGAACGATGCGCGGCCCGCGAGCGTCGGCACTTCGATCTCGCCGCCGAGCGCCGCCGTGGTGAACGGAATCGGCATCTGGCAGTGCAGGTCGTCGCCGTCGCGCTCGAACACCGCGTGCTGCTTGATGTGGATCTCGACGTACAGATCGCCCGACGGCCCGCCGTTGATGCCAGGCTCGCCGTTGCCGGCCGAGCGGATGCGCATGCCGTCGTCGATGCCCGCCGGAATCTTCACTTCGAGCGTCTTGGTTTCCTTGACCTTGCCTGCGCCGTGGCAGTTCGTGCAAGGTTCGGGAATGTACGAGCCCGTGCCGTGGCACTTCGGGCAGGTCTGCTGAATGCTGAAAAAGCCCTGCGACATGCGCACCGAACCCGAACCATGGCAGGTCGGACAGGTTTCGGGCTTCGTACCGGGCTTCGCGCCCGAGCCGTGACAGACTTCACAACCGCTCCAGCCCGGCACGCGGATTTGCGTCTCGTAGCCGTGCGCCGCCTGCTCCAGCGTGATTTCCATGCTGTAGCGCAGGTCCGCGCCGCGATACACCTGCGGACCGCCGCGCTGGCCGCCACGGCCGCCCGCGGCCTGGCCGAAGATATCGCCGAAGATGTCGCCGAAAGCGTCCGCGAAACCGCCGAAGCCCTGCGCACCCGCGCCGCCCATGTTGGGATCGACGCCGGCGTGGCCGTACTGGTCGTAAGCGGCGCGCTTTTGCGAGTCCGACAACATTTCGTAGGCCTCTTTGGCCTCCTTGAAATGCTCTTCCGCATCCTTGTTGTCCGGATTGCGGTCGGGGTGATACTTCATCGCGAGCTTGCGATACGCCTTCTTGATTTCGTCGTCGCCCGCGTTCTTCGCGACGCCCAGAACCTCGTAGTAATCCCGTTTCGCCATATCGGTTCAACGCCGGCCTCGCGCTTCACGGCGCGCGCCGGCTCCTCTTGAATGCTGGATCTCGTGACCCGTTTGCCGTTCCCCTGAACATCCGCACAGGCGCTTCTCACGCCGCGGCGGCCCCTGAAAGAGAACAGCCTCCATAAAACAAATGTGCCCGGAGAGCCGGTTGGCTCGCCAGGCGCTGCAATGCTGACACGCATCGTAACCGATGCGGCCGCTTTCGTAGCCGCTTTGATCGGATCACGACCGTTCGCTGATCAGGCAGAACGGTCATGACCGCCACGAACCGGCTTAGTCCTTCTTGACTTCCTTGAACTCGGCGTCGACCACGTCGTCGGCGTCGTTCTGCGCGCCCTGCTCGGCCGCACCGGCACCTGCGGCACCCGCGCCGGCGGCACCGGCCGCGCCTGCCTGCTGCGCCTGCATGTCGGCGTACATCTTTTCGCCGAGCTTCTGCGACGCTGCCGACAGCGCCTCGACCTTCGCCTCGATCGTCGCCTTGTCGGCCGACGAGCTCTTCAGCGTTTCTTCGAGGTCCTTCAGCGCGGCTTCGATCTTTTCCTTTTCGGAGGCGTCGATCTTGTCGCCGTACTCGGCCACGGCCTTCTTCGTGCTGTGAACCAGTGCGTCGCCCTGGTTGCGCGCGTCGGCCAGCTCACGCAGACGGTGATCTTCTTCCGCGTTGGCTTCGGCGTCCTTCACCATCTTCTCGATTTCGGCTTCCGACAGGCCCGAGTTCGCCTTGATGGTGATCTTGTTTTCCTTGCCGGTGGCCTTGTCCTTCGCGCCCACGTGCAGAATGCCGTTCGCGTCGATGTCGAAGGTCACTTCGATCTGCGGCACGCCGCGCGGTGCGGGCGGAATGCCTTCGAGGTTGAACTCGCCCAGCAGCTTGTTGCCCGCTGCCATTTCGCGCTCGCCCTGGAACACCTTGATCGTCACGGCCGACTGGCTGTCGTCCGCCGTCGAGTAGACCTGTGCGTGCTTGGTCGGGATCGTGGTGTTCTTGTTGATCATCTTCGTCATCACGCCGCCGAGCGTCTCGATACCGAGCGAGAGCGGGGTCACGTCGAGGAGCAGCACGTCCTTGCGGTCGCCCGAGAGCACCTGGCCCTGGATCGCGGCGCCAACGGCCACGGCTTCGTCCGGGTTCACGTCACGGCGCGGGTCCTTGCCGAAGAACTCCTTCACCTTCTCCTGCACCTTCGGCATACGCGTCTGGCCGCCAACGAGAATCACGTCGTCGATGTCGCCGACCTTCACGCCTGCGTCCTTGATCGCCATGCGGCACGGCTCGATGGTGCGCTCGATCAGTTCCTCGACCAGCGCTTCCAGCTTGGCGCGCGTGAACTTGAGGTTCAGGTGCTTCGGACCCGAGGCGTCCGCCGTGATGTACGGCAGGTTGATGTCGGTCTGCTGGCCCGACGACAGCTCGATCTTGGCCTTTTCAGCGGCTTCCTTCAGGCGTTGCAGCGCGAGCACGTCCTTCGAGAGGTCGACGCCCTGCTCTTTCTTGAACTCGCCGATGATGTAATCGATGATGCGCTGGTCGAAGTCTTCACCGCCGAGGAACGTGTCGCCGTTGGTCGAGAGCACTTCGAACTGCATTTCGCCGTCGACATCCGCGATTTCGATGATCGAGATGTCGAACGTGCCGCCGCCGAGGTCGAACACGGCGATCTTGCGGTCGCCCTTTTCGGCCTTGTCCAGACCGAACGCGAGTGCGGCTGCCGTCGGCTCGTTGATGATGCGCTTGACTTCCAGACCGGCGATGCGGCCGGCGTCCTTGGTGGCCTGACGCTGGCTGTCGTTGAAGTACGCGGGAACCGTGATCACGGCTTCGGTGACCGGCTCGCCGAGGTAGTCTTCAGCGGTCTTCTTCATCTTGCGCAGCACTTCGGCCGAAACCTGCGACGGCGCGAGCTTCGTGCCGTGCGCTTCGACCCAGGCGTCGCCGTTGTCGTGCTTGACGATCTTGTAGGGCATCAGGCCGATGTCCTTCTGCACTTCCTTCTCTTCGAAGCGGCGGCCGATCAGGCGCTTGACCGCGTACAGCGTGTTCTTCGGGTTGGTGACCGACTGGCGCTTGGCCGGTGCGCCGACCAGCACTTCGTTGTCGTCCATGTAGGCGATGATCGACGGCGTCGTACGGGCGCCTTCCGAGTTCTCGATCACCTTGACCTGATTGCCTTCCATCAGCGCCACGCACGAGTTGGTGGTGCCGAGGTCGATACCAATGATTTTGCCCATTTTTGTCAAATCTCCAGAATTTGGTCGCTGTGCGGACGCCGCTTTCGCGCTGCGCAGGTAACTGCATGCTCGAGCCGCGTTTTCCCTTGTGCGCGGCTGGCGTCCACTTCAATACGGAACTGCTGCCCAAATAAGTGCCGTTACGGCGATTTCAAGGGGTTTGGGCTATGCGTTCCATCATTTTTTTCAATCGCGGGCCTTTTTTGCTTCCCTCAGGCCGTCGCGTGACTTACATCTTTCTTACTTCGGTGCCGAAACGGTCACGAGCGCCGGACGCAGCACGCGGTCGGCGATCACATAGCCCTTTTGCAGCACGCTGACCACCGTGTTCGCTTCCTGTTCGGACGGCACCACCGAGATGGCCTGGTGACGGTGCGGGTCGAACTTCTCGCCCACAGGGTTGATGGCGACGACCTTGCCCTTCTCGAGCGCGCCGGTGAGTTGCTTGAGCGTGAGCTCGACGCCTTCGTTGACCTTGGCGAGGTCGTCCGAGTTATGGGCGAGTGCGGCTTCGAGGCTGTCCATCACCGGCAGCAGGTGCTCGGCGAAGTTTTCGATCGCGAACTTGTGCGCCTTGGCGACGTCTTCCTGCGCGCGGCGGCGCACGTTCTCGGTCTCGGCCTTGGCGCGGACGAAGGCGTCCTGCAATTCGGCGATCTTCGCCTGGGCTTCGGCCAGTGCGGCCTCGGCAAGCGCCGCAGCGTTCTGGTCCACGCCGCCTTGGGCTGCCTGCTCGACCGCTTCAGCCGCCTGGGGCTGGGCTGCCTGCGACGCCTCGTCCGCGGGCGTGGGGTTCTGGCTCGTCGGGTTCTCTTGCGTGTTTTCCATGTCGCTGAACGTCGTTGAATAGTGAAAAAGGGGAACAAAGCTGCGGGCGCCTTTACGCAACCCGCTCTGCTGCGCCGACCGTCGTTGCGCCGACGCGACAGAGGCTTCGTACATTGCGACTGCACATGGGTGCCGGATCGCTTGTTTCAAGGGGCTATTGCGGCTTTTTTATGCAGACATCCAGGCCGCGAAATCGCTCGTAACAACCATTACTGCAGCGCCGCAAAAATGAAATTGAGTAAGGGACATCCCTGACCTACACTCAGGAACAGGTGCTGCTCATGGCGCGTTTACCCTGAGCCTGGCACCGCACCGAATGGGCCCACGGTCAGCACATTTTTTAGCGGCATCGCCGCGCATAAAAACGCTAACCGGGCTCCGAAACTGGCCGTTTTGCTGCGATCCCAAGGGGAGTACCGTGAAACTGACCTTTGCCATATCGGTGGTCGCTCTGGTACTCATCGCCGGAACTACGACCATCTGCATGTCGGGCGCCGTGAACGAAAACACGACGGAATACGGGGGCGTGCACGCGACGATGGAAGCGCTCTTCAACCCTCACGCGAAAATTTGTCGATAGTGCGGCGGTCGCGCTTGGTCGGCCTGCCCTGCAACACGGCAGCCGGTTCGCGAAAGAGCCGGCGCCGGTCCTGCTCCGCCGCGCGCCTCTCGCGCCCGGCCTCGGTTTCCGCATAAAGCGTCTGCGCGATGCTGGCGGGTCCGCGCATCTCGCAAATACCCAATACCTGCACCTCCCAGACCACGTGATCGATCTCGATTTCGACGAGGTCGCCCACGCGCACGTCCTTCGACGCCTTCACGGCGTCGCCGCCGATGCGCACGCGCCCCTTGCCCACGGCGTCGGAGGCGAGCGAGCGCGTCTTGAAGAAACGCGCCGCCCATAACCATTTATCGATGCGCAGCCGCGCGCCAGGTTCGGTCGAAATCTTGTAGTTCATCAGAAGCTTTCCGGATGTGCGCCGCTCAGTTCACGCTCGACTCGCCCGGTCAGGCCACCGCGCCTGCCGGCGCCGCGGCCTGCACGGGCCAGCCCTGCAGGTGCTGCGCAACAATCTCGCCTAGCGCCGCGATCCACGCCGGCGAGGCATTCAGGCACGCAATGCGGTGAAACTCCTTGCCGCCGCCGTGCAGGAACTCGTCGCGCACTTCCATGCCGATTTCCTCGATGGTTTCCAGGCAGTCCGCCGTGAAACCGGGGCAGAACACGTCCGCCCGCCGCACGCCGCCCGCGCCCAGTTCCCGCAGCGTGGGCGCCGTGTACGGCTGGAGCCACTGCGCCCGCCCAAAGCGCGACTGGAAAGTCACCCGGCATTCGACCGGCGTCAGCTCCAGCGCGTGCATGAGGAGCGCGGCCGTTTGCTGGCACTGGTCGTGGTACGGGTCGCCCAGATCGAGCGTGCGGCTCGGCACGCCGTGAAAACTCAGCACGAGCCGGTCGCCCGCCGCGAAATTGGGTTTGCCGTGCGCGTGCCAGTACTGGTGCACCTGCGCCGCGAGCGCCGCGATATACGCCGGATGGTCGTGATAGCCGCGCACCGTGCGGATTTCCGGCTGGTTGCGCATGCGGCGCAGCGCGACGAAGGCCGCATCGAACGCCGTGGCCGTGGTCGACGCCGAGTACTGCGGGTACATCGGCATGAGCAGGATGCGTTCCGCGCCCGCCAGCTTGAGCTGGTTCAGCATCGCCGGGATGTCGGGCGTGCCGTAGCGCATCGCGTAATCGACGAGGACCGTGTAGTCGTTGATCTGCAGCAGGTGGCGCAGGCCGTCGGTCTGCTTCTGCGTGTGCACGCGCAGCGGCGAACCCTCGGGCGTCCAGACCGCCGCGTACTTCTTCGCCGACGAGCGGCCGCGAAACGGCAGGATCAGCGTGCGCAGGATGACCTGCCAGATCGGCGCCGGAATCTCGACCACGCGCGGATCGGACAGAAACTGCGCGAGATAGCGGCGCACGGCGCGCGGCGTGGGCGCGTCCGGCGTGCCCAGGTTGATGAGCAGCACGGCGACGCGATGCGCCGCGGCGGACTGCGAAGGCCGCTCCAGGTCGAAACGCATAGGCGATCAGTGGCGCCGCGCGAATGCGCAGCAACGGTTGCATGAAACAAGCATTATAGCGGGCGGTCCTGGCGGGCCAAACCGCAGCCGCGACGCAGCGCCCCGCCGCACGTTGGCCATCCGGCCGATGGCGCGGGCCATGCCTTTCGGGGATGATCGTCGGAAAGGCGGGGGTGCCCGATGCCCGCTGTGCCCGATGCGGCGCTCAGTTCTGGCTCAGCGTGAGCGAGAGCAGGCGCGCGGTGATGTCGACGATCGGAATCACCCGGTTGTACGCCATGCGCGTCGGCCCGATCACGCCGAGCGTGCCGACGATCTTGCCGTTCACCTCGTAGGGAGCCGTCACCACGCTCATTTCCTCGATCGGCACGAGTTGCGACTCGCCGCCAATGAAAATCTGCACGCCCTGCGCGTGGCTCGAGACGTCGAGCAGCTGCAGGAGACTGGTTTTCTGGTCGAACACGTCGAACAGCTTGCGCAGGCGCGCCATGTCCGAAGAAAGGTCGGCCACTTCGAGCAGGTTGCGCTCGCCGGAAATGAGCAGGGTATCGCCGCCTTCGGGCTCTTCGGTGCTCGCAGTCACGGCCGCGTGCATGAGCGTGGTCATGTCGCCGCGCAGCGCGTCGATTTCCTCGCGCAGGCGGCGGCGCACCTCGTCGAACGACAGGCCCGCGAAGTGCGCGTTGATGTAATTGGAGGCTTCGATGAGCTCGGAAGGCGTGAAGTCGCGCTGCGTCGCCATGATGCGGTTCTGCACGTCGCCTTCGGGCGTCACGATGATGAGCAGGATGCGCTTGTCGGACAGGCGCATGAACTCGATCTGCTTGAACACGTGGCTGCGCCGGGGCGTCAGCACCACGCCCGCGAACTGCGAGAGGTTCGACAGCACGCTGGCGGCGGCCGCCACGACTTTCTGCGGCTCGCCGGGGCGCAGCGTGGTCTTCACCGCGCGCGTGAGCGCGTCGTCGTCGGAGCTGGGCTCGACGGTGAGCATGGTGTCGACGAACAGGCGATAGCCGCGCGGCGTGGGCACACGCCCGGCCGAGGTATGCGGGCTGGACACGAGACCCAGCTCCTCGAGGTCCGACATGACGTTGCGGATCGTCGCCGGGCTCAGTTCCAGGCCGGAATAGCGCGACAGCGTGCGCGAGCCGACCGGCTGACCTTCGGCGATGTAGCGCTCGATCAGCGTCTTGAGGAGGGTTTGTGCGCGGGGATCTAGCATGACTCAAAATTTTAGCCTAATGGCGCTTTGGCCGCGAGTACGCCGCCATGCCGGGCCCGGCGGGCAGGCCTGCAGCGCGGGGTGGGGCGGGTTTCGGCCGCCGTCGCCGGGCGGATTGCACGCCACATCGCACGCCACATCGCACGCCCCCTCGCCCGGTATCTGGCGCGGTGTCATCGCCGTGTCACCGGCTTCGGGCTGAAGGGCGCAGCGCGCAAGGCCTGGCGGGCCGCGCCCGGCTTGCGCCAGGTTCTTTTCGTGACCTGACTATGGTGTAATGCCGGCATGCAGATCCAGAAGATCCAGAGCCAGTTCAAGACGGTTGCGCTCGTTGGGCGCAGCAATACGCCAGGCATTGCCGAGCCGCTGACGGCGCTCGCCCAGACCATTTCGAAGCGCGGCTTCGAAGTCGTATTCGAAGCGCAGACCGCGGAGGAAATTGGCGCGCAGGGCTATCCCGCGCTGCAGCCGGCCGAAATCGGCGCGCGCGCGGACGTGGCCGTCGTGCTCGGCGGCGACGGCACGATGCTCGGCATCGGCCGCCAGCTCGCGCCCTACCGCACGCCGCTCATCGGCATCAACCACGGGCGGCTCGGCTTCATTACCGACATCGCGTTCTCCGAGATGCAGGAAGTCGTGCCGCAGCTGCTCGCCGGCTCGTTCGAGCGCGAGGAGCGCTCACTGCTGGAGTCGCGCATCACGCGCGACGGCGACCCGATTTACCACGCGCTTGCCTTCAACGACGTGGTCGTGAACCGTAGCGGCTTTTCGGGCATGGCCGAACTGCGCGTGAACGTGGATGGCCGCTTCATGTACAACCAGCGCTCCGACGGTCTGATCGTCGCGACGCCCACGGGCTCGACCGCCTACGCGCTCTCGTCGCAGGGGCCGATCCTGCATCCGCAGCTGCAAGGCATCGTGCTCGTGCCGATCGCGCCGCACGCGCTCTCGAACCGCCCGATCGTGCTGCCCGATGACTGCAAGGTGAGCATCCAGATCGTCGCGGGCCGCGACGTCAACGTGAATTTCGACATGCAGTCGTTCACGGCGCTGGAGCTGAACGACGTGATCGAGGTGCGCCGCTCGCGCCACACCGTGCCCTTCCTGCACCCGGTCGGCTACAGCTACTACCGCACGCTGCGCAAGAAGCTGCACTGGAACGAGCACCCCTCGCTGCAGGGCGATCCGGAGGACTAACCCCGCGTCTTCGCGTGAAGCGCGCGCGGCCGTTGCCATGCAGCCAGCAGTCCCACGGTAATCCAAGCCAACCCAGAAAAAGCAGAACCAGACGCCATGCTTCGCCATCTCTCGATTCGCGACTTCGTGATCGTCGCCGCGCTCGACCTCGAATTCGACAGCGGCTTCACTGTGTTTTCCGGCGAAACGGGCGCGGGCAAGTCGATCCTGATCGACGCCCTCGCCCTCACGCTCGGCACACGCGCCGACGCGAGCGTGGTGCGCACGGGCGAGACCCGCGCCGACATCACCGCCGAGTTCGATGTGCCCGCGCATGCCGCGCTTTGGCTCGACGAGCAGGCGCTCACGAACGGCGACGGCGAGCACACGGTCATGATGCGCCGCGTGGTGGACAGCGGCGGGCGCTCGCGTGCCTTCATCAACGGCACGCCCGCCACGCTCGCGCAACTGCGCGAGCTGGGCGAAATGCTCGTCGACATCCACGGCCAGCATGCGCACCAGCTACTCATGCGCCCCGACGCGCAGCGCGAACTGTTCGACACGCACGCCGGCCTCACGGATCTCGCCGCCACCGTCACGCGCGCGTGGCGCGAGGCGCGCGACGCGCGTCTCGCCCTGCAAAGCGCCATGTCGCGCGACCGCGAGCTGCAGCTCGAGCGCGAGCGCCTCGCCTGGCAGCTCGCCGAACTCGACAAGCTCGCGCCGCAGCCGGGCGAATGGGAAGAAGTGAACGCGGAGCACGTGCGGCTTTCGAACTCGGCCAACCTGATCGAAGGCGTGCAAGGCGCGCTCGCGGCGTTATCCGAATCCGACGAGGCGATGCTCTCGCAATTGAACTCGATGGTCTCGAAGCTGCGCTCTCTCGCCGAGGTCGACGCCGAGCTCAACGACGCGCTCGCCGCGCTCGAACCGGCCGCGATCCAGATCCAGGAAGCGGCGTACTCGCTCTCGCACTACGCGCAGCGTCTCGATCTCGATCCGCAGCATCTCGCGCAGGTCGAACGGCGCCTCGACGCGCTGCATTCGACGGCGCGCAAGTTCCGACTGCCGGCCGAGACGCTGCCCGAAGAACACGCGTCGCGCCGCCAGCAGCTCGCGGCGCTCGACGCCGCATCCGATCTCGACGGCCTGCGCGCCGCCGAGCAGAAGGCGCAGGACGCCTATCTCGCGCAGGCGCGCCAGCTCTCGAAGGCGCGCGCCAAGGCGGCGAAGGCGCTCGGCGCGGCGGTCACGCAAGGCATGCAGGAACTGTCGATGGCCGGCGGCAGCTTCGAAGTCGCGCTCGTGGCGCTCGGCAGCAGCTCGACCGGCGAGCCGATCGGCGGCGCCCATGGTCTGGAACAGATCGAATTCCGCGTAGCGGGCCATGCCGGCGTGCCGCTGCGCCCGCTCGCGAAGATCGCCTCGGGCGGCGAGCTCGCGCGCATCAGCCTCGCGCTCGCCGTGATCGCGAGCGCGGCGAGCCCCACGCCCACCCTGATCTTCGACGAAGTGGATACGGGCATTGGTGGCGGCGTCGCCGAAGTGGTGGGACGTTTGCTGCACCAGCTCGGGCGCGCACGCCAGGTGCTGTGCGTCACGCACTTGCCGCAGGTCGCGGCGCGCGGCGATCACCACTTCCAGGTCGCGAAGTCCGGCGACGGCAACGGCGGCACGGTCTCGGCCGTCACGCCGCTCGACAGGGGCGGCCGGGTGGAGGAAGTCGCGCGCATGCTGGGCGGGCTGGAGATTACCGCGACGACCAGGCGGCATGCGAAGGAGATGCTGGCGGCTTGAGCTTCCCTGCCTCGTTGATACCACCCTAAATATCGCCTCCAATCAGTCCGAATTTAGGTCTATATTTAGTCCTGTAGACATGCCAGCCCGAGGAACGGAGATGAAGCCCAGCCAGGTGAAGCCCATTAGCTATCTGAAGAGCCACGCCGCTGAGATCGTCCGCGAGATCACGGAAAGTGGCGAGCCGATGCTGATCACCCAAAACGGTGAAGCCAGGGTCGTCGTGCAGGACGCACAATCCTACGAGGATATGCAACAAACGTTAGCACTCCTGAAGATTCTGACGCTGGGGCGCAAGGATATCGAAGCCGGTCGCTACATTCCGGCGAGTGATGTTTTCACTGAACTGGAGCAGATGGACAAGGACGACGGTATTGCATGAAGGCCGTCTTCCTCCAGTCGGCGCGGACCGACATGCAAGACTTTCGACGTTACGTGATCGCCAAATTCGGCCCGAAGGCCTGGCGTGAAACATCGGCGAAGATTCGCGGCGATATTGAACAAGTCGAGGCATTTCCCCGAAATGGGCACGTTCCTCCTGAGCTCGCGGAACTGGGCTCTACGAACTATCGGCAGATAGTAAGCGGCATGAACCGCATCATCTACGAGATCGACGATCCGATGATCTATATCCAGTTGATCGTCGACACCCGCAGAGACCTGAAGGACGTTCTGGCCAGGGTTTTGCTGCGGCCCTAAGCCTGCCCCCGCTCCCCGAACACGCGTTTCCACAACGCCAGCACGGCCTCGCGCTCACGCTCCACACGCGCCGGATCGACACGCGCCTTCTCCATGCCGTCGAGCCGCAACTGGTGCTGCAGCTTGCGATACAGCCGGTACGCCGAGCCTATCGTCTCGGCCTCCTCCTCGCTCATGAGCCCGAAGCGCGACACCTCGCGCAGCAGCGCGATATTGCCCGTGTTGCGGATCAGCTCGGGATCCTGCGCCGCGTGCAGCAGCACCCAGTACTGGACGAGAAACTCGATGTCCACCATGCCGCCGCGGTCGTGCTTCAGGTCGAAGAGTTCGGTGCGGTTCGGGTGGCCGTCTTCCACGCGCTGGCGCATCGCCACGATCTCGCTCGCGAGCGGCGCGGCGTCGCGCGGCGTGGTCAGCACCTGCACGCGGATCGCCTCGAAGGCGCGGCCGATGGCCGTGTCCCCGGCCGAGAAGCGCGCGCGCGTGAGCGCCTGATGCTCCCAGACCCAAGCCGTGTTCGCCGCATCCCCTTCGCGCAGCTGGTAGCGGCGGAACGCGTCGAGGTCGGTCACGAGCAGGCCCGACTCGCCGTTCGGCCGCAGGCGCAGATCGACGTCGAACAGCGTGCCCGCGCCGGTGGCCGTGGTGAGCCACGTGATGAGGCGGCGCGCGAAGGTCGCGTAGATCTCCGAGGCACGCTCGTCCTCGTCTTCGTACAGGAAGATGATGTCGAGGTCCGACGCGTAGCCGAGCTCCTTGCCGCCCAGCTTGCCGTAAGCGATCGCCGCGAAGCGCGGCACCTCGCGATGGCGTTTGGCGAACTGCTTCCAGACGGTCTCGATGGTCACGTCGAGCACGGCGTCGGCAAGCTCCGAGAGCCGGTCGCTCACGTGCTCCACCGAGAGCCGCCCCGCCAGGTCGTTGAGCAGGATGCGGAACACCTCGGCCTGGTGCGCGTGGCGCAGCAGGTCCATCTGCTGCTCGACGTCGGCGGCGGCAGCGAGCCGTGCGCGCAGCAGGCGCGAAAACTCGGGCCAGTCGAACGGCGACGCAACCGCCTCGTCGTCGAGCAGTTCGTCGAGCAGTTGCGGATGGCGGATCAGATAGCCCGCCGCCCAGCGCGAGCCGCCCAGCACCTTGAGCACGCGGCTGAGCGCATCCGGATATTCGCAGAGCAGCGCGAGATACGCGCCGCGCCGGATCACGGCTTCGAGCAGGTCGAACATGCGCGCGAGCGTGTCGCCGCGGCGCTCGCGCGGCTCGAGCGTACGCGCGGCTTCGAGCGCGCGCTGCGCGACGCTGTCGAAGCGCTCGCGGCTCTTCTCGGGCAGTCCCGCGTAACGCGACGACTGCCAGAGCCCGCGCAGGCGCGCGAGCAGCGGTGCGGGATCGTCGATACCCAGTTCCGCGAGACGTTCGAGCAACGAGTCTTCGGCGCCCTCTTCCATCAGCGCGCCGCTCCAGACCCATGCCGCCGCGCCGTCTTCGGACGCGCCGCAGCCGCCCTCGCCGCCCATCTTGTCGGAGAAGATCTGCACGAACTGGCGCTCGACGTTGTCGCGGTGGCCGTCGAGCGTCGTCATCAACGCGGCGTAGTCGGCGAAGCCCATCGACTTCGCGAGCGCCGCGCGCTCTTCGGCGTCGACGGGCATGGCGTGCGTTTGCGCGTCGTCGCGATACTGCAGGCGATGCTCGAGGTCGCGCAGGAAGTTGTAGGCGCGCGTGAGCTCGCCGCACACCTCCGGCGCAATCAGTCCGCGCGCGGCGGCGTAGCCGAGCACGGCCAGTGTGGGGCGTACGCGAAAGCCCGCGTCCTGGCCGCCGCGGATGAGCTGGAAAACCTGGGCACTGAACTCGATCTCGCGAATCCCGCCGCGCCCGAGCTTGATGTCGTCGGCCTTGTCGGGGCGCATCATGGCGCGCCGCTGCGCTTCCTGGCGAATCTGCACGTGCAGCGAGCGGATCGCGCTGATCACGCCGAAGTCCAGATAACGCCGGTAGACGAAGGGCTTCACGAGCGATTCGAGCTGGCGTGCGAGACGCAGCGCGCTGTCGCTCTCGTCCCCGGAAACGAGCCGCCCCTTGATCCACGCATAGCGCTCCCACTCGCGGCCCTGCACGTAGAAGTACTCTTCGAGCATGCCGAGGCTGCAGACGAGCGGCCCGGAGTCGCCGTTCGGACGCAGGCGCATGTCCACGCGAAACACGAAGCCATCGGCCGTCACGTCGCTCAGCGCGGCGATCAGGCGCTTGCCCACGCGCGTGAAGTAGTCCTGCGTGGCGATGGCCGAGCGTTGCCCGCCCGTGGTTTCGCCGTCGTCCTCGTAGACGAAGATCAGGTCGATGTCGGACGAAACGTTCAGCTCGCGCCCGCCCAACTTGCCCATGCCCACCACGCCGAGCGTGAGGCGCTCGCCGCCCGGGCCGCGCGGCTCGCCGAAGAGCGTCTCGAGGTCGGCGCTCACGCAGGCGAGCGCGCGCTGGATCGTGACTTCGGCGAGATCGGTCATGCTGCCGGTCACTTCTGCGACGTCGGCCACGCCGCCGAGGTCCCGCTCCATCACCGCGCAGATCACTTCCACGCGCAGCTGGCGCAGGACTGTCTTCAGCTGCTCGTCGTTGAGCAGCGCGCCAGGTGCGGCGTTTGCTGCGGTGAGCAGTTGCTCGCTCAACGCGTCGAGCCGCGCGACGATGCGTTCGCGCGAGAGCGGCGCGGCGGCCAGCGCCTCGACCTGCGCCGCGAGGCCAGGGCGCGCGGCGTAAGCACGTGCTGCGTAGCGGGAGTAGCTGGAACTCAGAAGAGGGATGTCGGTCATGAAGTGCTGCTTGCCGGGAAGGCCCGCTGTTCGCCGTTGTTACGTTGCGCGCGCCTGGGTTGATGACGTTGCCAGTGTGACGATGACGATGCCGATACCGGTGGCTCGACTGCGAGGGTTCGCCTGGTGCCACGCACACATCGCCCGCCTGGTCTCGCGGGCCGCCTCACCGATGCATCCGGCATAGCCGCCACTGCAGTGCGAAAAATCATGCGTGTCACGCGCCGCGTGGCCATCCCGGCTTCCCCGGATGGGCCTTCTGACGGCCCTCTGTGATACATTTCGTCGTTAGAACGCAACGCTACCATACCCCACCCGCCGCAGCATGTCCGAGCGAAACGATCACGCCGGCCTACCCCAATCTGGACATGCCAGCCAGGCTACCGAGCCAGGGGGTCCGCACCATCATCACCCGGTCCTGCGCCACACGCTGCGCGTGCTGGCGATCTTCGCGCTCGTCCTGTATTTCATCGTCTCGGTCCTGCTGCTCGGGCTGCGCTACGTCGTGCTGCCGTACGTGGACAACTTCCGGCCGCGCATCGAGCAGCTCGTCTCCTCGAAGATTCACGCCGAGTTCCGCATCGGCAAGCTCGCGCCGCACTGGTCGGGCTTCCAGCCAGGCATCGACGTCACTGATCTGACGATTCGCGACCGCCACGGCAACATCGCGCTCGACGTGCCGCACGCCACGGCCTCGGTGTCGTGGCGCTCGGTCGTACTGCTCGAACCGCTGCTCTCGAGCATCGTGGTCGAACAGCCCGACGTGCACCTCGCGCGCGAGGACGACGGCACACTCACCGTGGCGGGCGTGCCCGTGCCCACCGCACACACGGGCAACGCGACCTTCACGACGTGGCTCATGCGCCAGCAGGCCGTCGTGCTGCGCGGCGGCACGCTGCGCTGGCACGACGCCACGCGCGACGTGCCCGACCTCGCGCTCTCGCACATCCGCCTCGCGATCCTCAACGACGGCTACGATCACCGCGTCGCGCTCCAGGCGCCGGCCGAGGGCACCGTGCTGCACGGCCCGCTCGACTTCCGCGCGCACTTCACGCACGCGCACTACGCGCAGGCCGGCAAGCCGATCAGCTGGACGGGCGACACCTATCTCTCGACCGGCCCCGTCGATCTGCCCACGCTCGCGCGCTACATCAACTTCCCGATCGCCACCTACGCGGGGCGTATCGACAACGCGATCTGGGCGCACTTCTCGAACGGACGCATTCTCGAGGCGAGCGGCGCGCTGGAAGGCGCGAACATATCGTTGCGCACGCGGCCCACGCAGCCGCTGCTCGACATGCCGGTCGCGAGCTTCCACTGGAGCCTGGGCATCCAGCCCGGCGACTACGCGCTCCAGCTGCGCGACTTCCATGCCGAACTGGGCCAGCCGCCGCTCGACGACGGCACGCCGCTCACGCGCTCGCTCGCGCTCACGACGCTCGACGCGCGCTTTCGCCAGCAAACGCTCCAGCACGGCCAGTTGATGAGCGTGCGCGGCGACCGGATCGATCTCGGCATCCTCGCCGAGTTCATGCGCGCGCTGCCGTTGCCCGGGCGCGTGCAGGGCGCGCTCGTGCGCTTCGACCCGCGCGGGCTGGTGGCGAACTACGATCTCGCGCTCGAGCGTGCGAAGCCCGACTCGGGCGAAGCGGCCGCCGAGCAACGCTCCACGAGCGTCGAGCCGGTCACCCACTATCGCTTCAAGGGCGACCTGCAGGGCATCAGCATGAATGCGCAGGAGCCGGGACCGGGACTCACGCCGCGCGGCCACCCGCGCGCGGGCCTGCCGGGGGTCGAGAACCTCTGGGGGCACATCGACGCCGACGAGTCGCACGGCACCATCGACCTCGACACGAACAGCGTCGCCATCACGCTGCCCGGCGTGTTCGACAATCCGCGCCTCACGTTCGACCGGCTCTACGGTGCGGCCAAATGGACCGTGGCCGCCGAGCGCGAGCCCGGCAACCGGCTGAAGGCGTTCACCGTCGATGTCGCGAGCCTCGGCATCGAGAACGCCGACGCGCGCGCGAAGATGACCGCGCACTACACCAACCCCGGAAAGGGACGCGGCGCGCTCGACCTGGTCGCGCATTTCGACGAGGCCAAGGTCAAGGCCATTCCGCGCTACCTGCCCACCGCCATCAGCGAGAAGACGCGCATCTATCTCGGCCATGGCCTGCAGGCGGGCCTTTCGAAGGGCGCGACGATCGAGGTCCACGGCGACCTCACCAAATTCCCCTACTCGCGCGACCCCGACGCGGGCCAGTTCCGCATCGTCGCGCCGTTCACGGGCGGGCGCTTCGACCCGTCGCCGTTCCCGCCGCGCAAGATGCGCAACGGCGCGCCGAACGTCTGGCCGGCGTTCGACGGCATCGACGGCATGTTCAAGCTGCACGAGAACAAGCTGCGCTTCGACGTCGATCGCGGCCACTATCGCAACTTCGTGCTGCGCAACGTGAGCGGCCGCATCGAGGAACTGGGCGTCAAGGGTTCCGACATCGTGATCGAGGGGAGCGGGCGCGGGCCGCTCGCAGACCTGCTCGACTACGCGGACAACAGCTCGATCGGCTACATCTCGAAGCACGCCACCGCGAAGGTGCGTGCGCAGGGGCAGTCCACGCTCGCGCTCAAGCTCACGATCCCGCGCCATCCGATGCCGAAGGTGCAGCTCGCGGGCGCCATCGGCTTCGAGAACAACACGCTCACCACGAAGAACGTGCCGCCCGTTTCGAACCTCACCGGCCAGGTACGCTTCACGAACCACAGCGCCAATGTCGAGCGGCTCACCGCGCGTTTTCTCGGCGGCGATCTGCGCGCCAGCGGCGGCATGCGCGACGACGGGCACTACAAGGTGGACGTAGCCGGCGACGTCGCGGTCGATGCGGCGCGCGGGCTGAACCTGCATGGCATGGCGGCGGCGGCGCTCGGGCGCCTGTCGGGCGCGGCGCCCTACTCGCTTTCGGTGGCCGGCCAGCGCGGGCGTCTGCCCGACGTGAAGGCCAACGCCGATCTCACGGGCCTCGCGCTCGACCTGCCCGCGCCGTTCGGCAAGGCGGCCGGCACGCCGATGCCGCTGAGCTTCGAATTGCAGCCGGGCACGGGCACGCCCGCCGAATCCGCCGTCGGCACCGATGCCAAGGCCGACGACGCCGCCTTCGAACACGCAGAACTCACGCTCGGGCCGCTTGCCGCGCGCTACGTGATGCGCCGCCATCCGGGTCACGTACCGGAAGTCGTGCGCGGTGCGATCGGCATGAACCGCCCGGCCGACCTGCCCTCGGAAGGCGTGGCCGCGGCCGTCGACCTGCCCACCTTCGACGCCGACGCCTGGCGCGCCGTGGTGCAGCAGCTGCGCGGGAGCGCGGCGGCCCAGGCCCAGGGCGCGACGCCTGCGAGCGCGGCGAGCGGCGCCCGGGCGGCGGTTCCCCCGCCGCGCACCGCCGCAGAAAGAGCGGCCGAGCGGATGGCTCAAAATCAAAACGCGGCGCCGGGCGCAGCCTCCGAAGCGGCCGTGGCCAACGCCGCGCCTGCCGCGCCACAAAGCCCGGCATCGGCAACCGCGGCTGCCGCGCCGAGCGCCGCCTCGTCACCGCTCGCGCCCAACGGCGCGGTCGGCCAGTTCCTGCCGTCGCGCTTCGCGGTCCACGTCGGCATGCTCACGCTGCTCAAGCGCCACTGGGAGAACGTCGTGCTCGGCGCGTCGCGCACCGGCGAGCGCGGCAACGAATGGCAGGCCAACGTCGCCTCCAACCAGGTCTCGGGCCACGTCTCGTGGAAGCCGGGCGCCGTGCCGGGGGCGCCCGGCACGCTCGAAGCGCGGCTCGCGCGTCTCACCGTGCCCGCGGCCACCGAAAACGACCTGCTCGGCCAGGCGATGTCGCAGCCCGCGCAGAACATGCCGTCGATCGACCTCGTCGTGAACCAGCTCATCGTGCGCGACCGCGATCTCGGCCGCCTCCAGGTGAACGCGCACAACTTCGACGACAACGGCGTGCCGGTCTGGCAGCTGGACCAGCTCGACATCAGCAACCCGGACGCGCACCTCACCGCCACGGAAAACTGGCGCGCGGTGGGCGACACGGCAGCCAGCGACGACTCGGCCGCCGCCGGCATGCACACGCCGCGCCGCACGGCGCTCGACTTCCATCTCGACATCAAGGACGCCGGTGCGCTGCTTCAACGCGCCGGCCGGCCGCATGTGCTCAAGAACGGCTCGGGCACGCTCTCGGGCAACCTGGCATGGCAAGGCGGCCCCACGCGCATCGACTTCCCGTCGCTCAACGGCAACCTTACGCTCGACCTGCGGCACGGCCAGATCCTCAAGGTCGATCCGGGCATGGCAAGGCTGCTCGGCGTGCTGAGCCTGCAAAGCCTCGCGCGCTTCCTCACGACGGACTTCCGCGACATCATCGGCGAAGGCCTGCCCTTCACGAGCGCGACGGCCACCGCGCAGATCCAGAACGGCATCGGCAGCACCAACGATTTCAAGCTCGTCACCGCCCCCGGGCGCGCGACGATGACGGGCAGCGTCGACCTCGCGCACGAAACCCAGGACCTGCGCGTACACGTGGTGCCGACGGTCAGCGCGGGCGCGGGCGTGGTCGCTGCGGCCATCATCAATCCGCTCTTCGGCCTCGGCGCGCTGATCGGCGACATCGTGCTCTCGCACACGCTCGAGCACGCGTTCGCGATGGACTTCGCGATCACGGGCCCGTGGGCCAAACCGCACGTCGAGCGGCTGCATGGCGATCAGGGTAAGATGGACGCGCAGGCGCCGGCCGCGGTGCACTAGATTGCGCACCGATGCGCTGCGCGCCACGGGCACGCGGTATGCGCGCCATGCACCCCGAACCCATTCAAGATCTGCCGATGAGCGCTCCCTCCCTCGACCCGTTTCGCGTCGCCGCGCTGCAGATGGTCAGCACGCCCGACCGCGAGCGCAATCTCGCCGAAGCGGACCAGTTGATCGCCGAGGCCGCCGCCGCGGGCGCGCGCCTCGTGTTGCTGCCCGAATATTTCTGCTTCATGGGTCACAAGGACAGCGACAAGCTCGCGATCCGCGAGCCCCACGGCGACGGCCCCATTCAGCGTTTTCTCGCCGATGCGGCGAGGCGCCATGACGTGTGGGTGATCGGTGGCACCTTGCCGCTGAATGCGCCCGAAGAAACGCGCGTGCTCAATACCACGCTCGTGTTCGACCCGAGCGGCGAGGAGCGCGCGCGCTACGACAAGATCCACCTCTTCAGTTTCGAAAAAGGCGCTGAATCGTTCGACGAAGCGCGCACGATCCGGCCCGGCGCCGAGGTGCGCACGTTCGAGGCGCCGTTTGGCCGGGTCGGCCTGTCGGTCTGCTACGATCTGCGCTTTCCCGAGCTGTACCGGCGCATGGGAGACTGCGCACTGATGGTCGTGCCTTCAGCGTTCACTTACACCACGGGCCGCGCCCACTGGCAGATACTGCTGCGCGCCCGCGCGATCGAGAACCAGTGCTACGTGCTCGCCGCGGCGCAAGGCGGCACACACGAGAACGGCCGCCGCACATGGGGCCACAGCATGCTGATCGACCCGTGGGGCGAAATCGTCGACGTGCGCGACGAAGGCGCGGGTGTGGTGGCCGGCGACATCGACCTCGAACGCATCGCCAGCGTGCGCGCGAGCCTTCCGGCGTGGCGGCACCGCGTGCTCGACTGCGCATGACGCACGCAATGCACGTAACGCACGCGACGACTGGCCCCGCGAATGAACCCCATCGAATTCCACGCGAGTTCTCCGTTTAAGGCGCTTGATTTCGCAGCACCGCGCCCGAATCTCCATTGACAGACTTTATCGTTGATCCCACAGAGCGCATGAACATCATCGAACCCGGCATCCGCAATCTGGCGACCGCGAAGGACCTGCTCCTCACGCCCTACGGCCTCGACGAGGCAGTGCTCACGCGCACGCTCGGCGAGATCTTCACGCATCGCATCGACTACGCCGACCTCTACTTCCAGACCACGCGCAGCGAGGCCTGGAGCCTCGAGGAAGGCATCGTCAAGTCGGGCAGCTTCAGCATCGACCAGGGCGTCGGCGTGCGTGCCGTGTCCGGCGAGCGCACCGCTTTCGCCTACTCCGACGACCTCTCGCCCGAAGCGATCCGCCAGGCCGCCATCGCCACGCGCTCGATCGCCAGGGCCGGCGGCGGCAAGCAGAAAATCCAGGTGGCGAAGTCGCTCACGGGCATTGCGGGCCGCGATCTGTACCTGCCCTCCGACCCATTGAGCTCGCTCGACGCCACCGAAAAGGTGAAGCTGCTCGAGCGCATCGAGGAGATGGCGCGCGGGCGCGATCCGCGCATCACGCAAGTCATGGCCGCGCTCGCAGGCGAGTACGACGTGGTGCTCGTCGCCCGCAGCGACGGCGCGCTCGCCGCCGACATCCGCCCGCTCGTGCGCGTGTCGGTCACGGTGATCGCCGAGCAGAACGGCCGCCGCGAGATCGGCAACGGCGGCGGCGGCGGCCGCTACGACTACGCCTATTTCACCGACGACATCCTGTCGAAGTACGTGGACGACGCCGTGCACGCCGCGCTCGTGAACCTCGAAGCGCGCCCGGCGCCCGCCGGCGCGATGACCGTCGTGCTCGGCCCGGGCTGGCCCGGCGTGCTGCTGCACGAGGCGATCGGCCACGGCCTCGAAGGCGACTTCAACCGCAAGGGCTCGTCGGCGTTCGCCGGGCGCATCGGCGAGCGGGTGGCCGCGAAGGGCGTGACCGTGGTCGACGACGGCACGCTGCCCAACCGCCGCGGCTCGCTCAATATCGACGACGAAGGCAACCCCACGCAGTGCACGACGCTGATCGAAGACGGCATTCTCAAGGGCTACATTCAGGACTCGCTGAACGCGCGCCTCATGAAGATGCCCGTGACGGGCAACGCGCGCCGCGAGTCGTACGCCGCGCTGCCCATGCCGCGCATGACCAACACGTACATGCTCAACGGCGACAAGGACCCGCAGGAAATCATCGGCTCGGTGAAGAACGGTCTGTATGCCGTGAACTTCGGCGGCGGCCAGGTGGACATCACGAACGGCAAGTTCGTGTTCTCGGCCTCCGAAGCCTACATGATCGAAAACGGCAAGATCACCTACCCCGTCAAGGGCGCAACGCTCATTGGCAGCGGCCCGGAATCGCTCAAGTACGTGAGCATGATCGGCAACGACATGCGCCTCGACTCGGGCGTGGGCGTGTGCGGCAAGGAGGGCCAGAGCGTGCCGGTGGGCGTGGGTCAGCCGACGCTGCGCATCGACCGCATGACGGTGGGCGGCACGGTTTAAGCACCGTTGTCTGCGCGGACTCCATGCACGGCGATGCGGAAATTCCGCATCGCCGTGCGGATTTTCTGCACATGAATCATTTTTTGCGCAGATAGTCCGCTTTTTTACCGCACACCGCTTGCCAGTCACGAGAAGGCCGGGTTATAAAGGCAATCACCCTTTCGACGTAACGAACGTTCAGACAAGACCGCCATGTTCGCCACGAAGTTTTATTTTTACTTCTTTTGGTATCTCAGACCGCTGGCGGATCGAGAGGGTTGATAGTACGCGCAGGACCCCGAACACACGAGAAACCGCCAGCCAAGCCTGGCGGTTTTTTTTCGCCCCGCAGTTTCGACAACAGTTACGAGCCGCACCTTCATCTAACCGAATTTGAAGCACCGTCCGAACGACGCACGCTACGCACAGGATCAGGAGAAAACGACCATGCCCCCGCACAACACCGACGATGTCCGCATTCGCGAACTCAAGGAACTCACGCCACCCGCTCACCTGATCCGCGAGTTCCCCTGCTCGGAAGCCGCCTCCACGCTGATCTTCGAATCGCGCCGCGCCATGCACCGCATCCTGCACGGCATGGACGACCGCCTGATCGTCATCATCGGGCCGTGCTCGATTCACGATACGAAGGCCGCGGTCGACTACGCGAAGAAGCTCGTCGAAGAGCGCAAGCGCTTCAAGAACGAGCTCGAGATCGTGATGCGCGTGTACTTCGAGAAGCCGCGCACGACGGTGGGCTGGAAGGGCCTCATCAACGACCCGTACCTCGACAACAGCTTCAAGATCAACGACGGTCTGCGCACCGCGCGCGAGCTGCTCGTCTCGATCAACGAGCTGGGCCTGCCCGCGGGCACCGAATACCTCGACATGATCAGCCCGCAGTACATCGCCGACCTGATCTCGTGGGGCGCGATCGGTGCGCGCACAACGGAATCGCAGGTGCACCGCGAGCTGGCTTCGGGGCTGTCGTGCCCGGTCGGCTTCAAGAACGGCACGGACGGCAACGTGAAGATCGCCGTGGACGCGATCAAGGCCGCCTCGCAGCCGCACCATTTCCTCTCGGTGACGAAGGGCGGCCACTCGGCCATCGTCTCGACCGCAGGCAATGAGGACTGCCATGTGATTCTGCGCGGCGGCAAGACGCCGAACTACGACGCGGATAGCGTGAACGCCGCATGCAGCGATATCGGCAAGGCGGGTCTGGCCGCGCGCCTCATGATCGATGCGAGCCACGCGAACAGCTCGAAGAAGCACGAGAACCAGATTCCGGTGTGCGCCGACATCGGCCGCCAGGTGGCGGCGGGCGACGAGCGCATCGTCGGCGTGATGGTGGAGTCGCACCTCGTGGCGGGCCGCCAGGACCTCAAGGAAGGCTGCGAGCTGACCTATGGCCAGAGCATCACCGATGCGTGCATCGGCTGGGACGAAAGCGTGGGCGTGCTCGAAGGGCTCGCGCAAGCGGTGAAGCAGCGTCGCATTGCACGCGGTTCGGGCAACTGAGCGCAGCAGGCCTTGACGCGCGCGGCGCGGTTACCCGAAGCTGCGCCGCGCGTGAATTCACAGCCTCTCGGCGCGCTCGGGCCGCACCGCGCCGATGCACAGATCGGCAATCCCGATCACGTTGCCGATGAGCCTGCCGCGCCGGTCGAGATGCGCCTCCGGGCGCACCGACTTCACGCAGTTCATGCTGAGCGCGCGCAGGATGTTGCTGGTCGCTTCCTTGCGCGACATCACACCCTTGTTGCACAGGTACATCGCGTTGACCACCTGCGAATAGCCGAAGCGCCGGCCCGATACGCGCCCGCCTCGTAGCCCGAGGTGCACGCCCAGCAGGTAGTCGCAGTACACGACCCCGCCCCGGCGCGCGAGGCGCCGCGAGAAGTCCTTGTCCTCCAGCCAGCCGTACAGCACGAGACGCTCGTCAAAGCGCAGATCGGCGATGGCCTGCGCGCGGCACGCCATGTTGCAGCCATACAGCTCCACGCAGGGCCGCAGCGGCGGACGCCGCATCACTTCGGCTTGCGCACCGTCCACGAGCGCAATGGCCTCTTCCCATGCGATCGGCTGCGTATTCGCGCCGTCGCGCAGCGTGCGGCCGGAAAAGCCCACGAGATTCGCATCGCGCTCGAACAGCTCCACGCACAGCTCGATCCAGTGACACTCGGGCGCGAAGTCGTCGTCGAGGAAAATCACGACGTCGATGTCCGGCGCAAGCGCGTCGAGCGCGCGATTGCGCTGCACGCTCGAACCCGCGGTGCCGATGATTTCGTTCACGCGCAGACCGTTGGCATCGTAAGGTCCGATGTCGTCTGCGCTGCTGCCCGAAAGGATGATCTGATCCGGGCGCACCGTTTGCCGCGCGAGCAGACGCACGACCCATGCGGTGGCGGTTGGCCGCCCCTTGGTCGCGATCACCACCGCGACGCGCATGCGCGCCTTCGCGCCGTTCGCGGTCGTGGAAGACGCGAGATCATCGGTAGCGTGCGTTGTCATCGGTTTCTCCGCATTCCGGTGGTCGTTTCGACTCGAATCGAGGTTAGCACGAGGCCCTCGCGCCGCCAGTCGGGCCGGATTCAAGTTGTCCGAAACGATCTATTCAACGACTGATTCCAACTGTTTGTGAACGAGCACGCATGCGCGGCGCAGTGCGTGCACTGCGCGGTGTCTGCGCTGTGGCCGTATTAGCCGCGCCCCAACGAACCTTTTACCGCCTCCTTTGTTTCGTTAATTAAATCCGCATTTATTGCACTTTTTCTGCGCATTTATCGATTACGCATCACCCATAGCGCAGCCCCCTCCGGTAAATTCGTCCAATAGCAATTTTCGGATTCCTCTTTTGATAAGACTCGCCTACAACAGCTAAAAGAGATTCGCGCAAATATGACCGACTAACCCACCCCACCGGAAAGATCCTCTCAACATGACTGCGTCGACACGTCGGAGACAGCCAGTGGAACACGAGATCCTCGCTTCCGGGACAACGGTTTGCGAAAGCGAATCCGGCGCGCGGCTCAAACGCCCGGTAGTCTTCTACGTGCAGCCATTGATCGCGCGCTATCGCATCGAAGTCATCGAGTCGCTCAACCGTCTTTTCTCCGTCAAGGTGTTCGCGTGCTCCGAGGGCGTGGAGGCCAACGGCTTTTCGCGCGAGAAGCCCGCGTGCGACGAATTCGTCGAAACGCATATCGCCAGTTTCGCGGGCGTGCCCTCGCGGCGTATTCGCATGCAAAGCCGTGTGCTGAGCCGCATCGTTTTCGAACGTCCCGATGCAGTCCTGATCTTTGCAGACGTTCGCTATCTGTCGCTGTGGCTCGCGCTCCTGGCGGGACGCGTGATGCGCGTGCCCGTACTGATTCACGGCCAGGGGCTCTACCGGCACGAGAGCGCGGGGTTCGTGCGCACGGTCTGCTACCGGCTCGCGGTCGCGCTCGCTGTACGCTACGTCTGCTATACCGAGGCTTCGCGGCGCTCGCTCGTCGCCATCGGTTGCCCGCTCGCGAAGCTCGTCGTCGCGAACAACGCCCTCACGGTCTCGTGCGGCGTGGAGCCCGCCACCAAGACGGGCGCCGAGAGCGGCGTCCTCTTCATCGGCAGGCTGCGCGAAGGGTCGGAGATCGAACCGCTCATCGACGTGGTCGGCCAGCTTCATGCCGAAGGCAACGACATCACGCTCCACGTGATCGGCGACGGCGAGCACGGCGAGCGCCTGAAGCGCAAGTACAGCGATCGCAGCTACGTGGTCTGGTATGGCGCGGTGTTCGACGACGACGCCATCGCGACCATCAGCCGGCGCTGCCGCGTGGGCTGCTATCCGGGCTCGGCGGGCTTGAGCGTCGTGCACATGTTCGCATTGAGCTTGCCGCCCATCGTGCACGACCGGCTGCCGCTGCACATGGGCCCGGAGCCGGGCTACGTCGAGGACGGCCGCAGCGGCTTTTTCTTCGCGCGCGACGGCGGCACAGAGGCGCTCGCCGCCACGTTGCGGCGCATCTGGTCCATGCCGCCCGACGAAATGCGCGCAGCCGCGGCCACCGCGCATGCGGTGTACGCCCAGCTCAACTCGCCTACGCTCGGACATCAGCTCGCCGAGATCGTCGAAGCGGCGCTGCGCGCCTGAATGCCCGCTTGAGTCTCCGCTTCAATCCCCGCTTGAATCCCATCACGCTCCGGTTTATTTCTGCCGCGACACGCGATACAACATCCATGCCGCGCACGAGGACAGCCCGAAGGTCATCGACCATGCCACGCCCGTCACACCCCACATGTGCAACGAAGGTGGCACGGCCAGGACAAGCGCCACGACCTGGAGCAGCGACGCCACCGTGACGGCGCGCGCGTCGCCAACCGCGCGCAGATACGAGGCGAGCACCGAGTTCAGTGCGCTGATCGCCATGTTGATGACGAAGATGCGAAAGAGCGGCACGGCCGACAGCCACGCGGCGCCGAGCACGAGCGAAAAGAGCGGCTCGGCGGCGAAGCGCAGCACGATCACCACGCATGCCAGCCCCGCCACGGCGACCATGAGATAGAGACGAAACAGCCGCGCGGCCGATTGCGGCCCGCCACGATGATGCGCGGCGAAGGTCGGAAACAGATACTGCGAGAGGGCGAGCGCGGCGTCGGCGAGCAGCATTTGCGCGAGCTTCGAGGACATCTGCCAGGCGCCCAGTTGCGTCGGCCCGAGCAGCTTGCCCACCACCACCTTGTCGAACTGGTTGGTGATGAGAATGATCACGCTGCTCGCCCAGATCCAGCGGCTGAAGCCCACGTAATGGCCGATGCCCGACCAGCGCAGCCGGATCGGCGGACGCGGCGACAGCGCGATCCACGTGACGACGCTCTTGAAGGTCTCGCCGATCATCATGCCAAGCAGGAGCGAGTACGGACCCGCCCCCGCCAGTGCGAGCCCGATGCCGAAGGCGCAGTCGAGACACGCGGACGAGATTTCGATCGCCGCAATATGCTGGAAGTGGCGCTCGCGCTGCGTGATGAAATACGCGGGCGAGGCGAGCCCGCGCAGGAGCGGCAGCAGCGCGGCGAGTTGCACGAGGCCGATCGCGCCGCCCAGGTGGAACTGCGCGTCCATGAGCGGCGCGCTCGCGACGAGCAGCAGACCGATCAGCAGGCCCCGCGTGGCGAGCGTGGTCCAGACGGCGCCGGCTTCTGCGCGCGTCGGCGGCGACTGTCCCTGTATGACGGCTTGCGCGAGGCCGGTATCGGAGAGCGCTTCGGCAATCGCGACCGCGAGCAGCGCGACGCTCGCGAGACCGATTGCGGACGGCCCGAGAATGCGCCCGATCACGAGGAACTTGACGGCCACGAGGCCGCGCACGGCGACCTGCTGCAGCAACACCCAGGTCGCCGCGCCGGGTCCGAAGCCGGCCTTGATCGGTATGGCTGGCAGCCGCATCACGCGCAAAATGCCTCTCCTGTTGTCGATCCCTGAGTGGGAGCGTTCGCCCCTTTTCCCGGTTCCCTTCAAGCATGTTGGGAACGCGTTTTCGTCACCCGTTCTGGACCTTACCGCGCAGCGGCATCCACGACGCGCCATCTACCAGGTGGAATCAGACGGGCACGCAGCGCGGGGCGATTGCCCGTATAGCGGGCTTACGTAGGACTTCCACGCGGCGCCGATTCGCGAATTTTCAAGTGATCGGCATATCCCCAGGCTTTTTCGGCCACCCTGCCCCGCAATCTGGCGCATGCCGCTTGCGCACCACTGCTATTTTGTTCGTAATAATGCTCATCGGGCCTCCCGCATGGAAAACGTGTCGATCGCCAGATATCGCAATGCCGCTCCTAACAGCCAGGACTCCGCCGCCCTGTGCGACGTCGAGGCCGACACACTCGTGACGTCCGAGCCTCCCGGCGCGCGCGCATCGGTCAGCGGCGACTGGATCGCCATCATCGAGCCGAACTTCACGGGCCATCGCTGGCGCTACGTCGAGTGGATCGCGCAGGCGTGCGTGGAAGCCGGGCACCGCTGCCTCGTCATCACCGATACCGGGTACGCGGACCATCCGCTCGCGCAGCGCATCGTGCGCGATGCGCGGCCCGATCTGCACCTGGTGCTGCTCGACCTGCACACCGTTCCGCCCGGCCCGCATTTCGTCGCAAGCGTGTACATGCGCTTTCGCAACTTCTATGCGCGCGCGTTGCGTGAGGTGAGCAAAACGATGCACGTGCGGCTCGTCATCGCGCCCTACGCCGACTACTTCTTCTACACGCTCGCGGGGTTCGACTCGCCATTCGGCGAGACGCCGTGGATCGCGATCGTCATGGGTATGACGTTTCATCAGGCGCGCATCGGCTTGCGCACGCCGCGACGGCGCTTCGTCGATCTGGCCAAGTCGGCGCTGTTTCGCCGCGCCATGCGCTCGCGCGGGCTGCGCGAACTCTTCACGATCGACCCGACGCTGCCCGAGTGGTTCGCGACCACGAAGCCCCGGCGCGCAGCACCGCTCAGCTATATCGCCGACCCGTTTCCGGAAATCGAAGGCATGGACCCCGTGTTCGCGCGCGGGCAACTGAAGCTCGACGCGCATACGCACTATCTGCTCGTGTACGGCGCGATCGGCGAACGCAAGGGCATTCGCGAACTGATGCTCGCGCTCGAGCACAGGCCCGACGCGCCGTGCCTCGTGATCGCGGGCCAGCAGGACGATGAAACGCGCGCGTTCATCGATGCCCACGCGCCGAAACTCGCAAGCGCGCCGGTGATCTTCAACCAGTTCATCTCCGACGAGATGGAGCGCGAACTCTTTTCCGCCTGCGACGCCGTGTGGCTCGGCTACAAACAGCACTACGGCATGAGCGGCGTGCTCGTGCAGGCGTACCGCTTCGGCAAGCCCGTGGTGGCCAGCGCCGATGGGCTGATCGGCTGGTATT
Source organism: Paraburkholderia sp. BR10937 (assembly GCF_040965695.1). NCBI lineage: Bacteria > Pseudomonadati > Pseudomonadota > Betaproteobacteria > Burkholderiales > Burkholderiaceae > Paraburkholderia > Paraburkholderia sp. BR10937. Next base: position 94,053 of record NZ_JBFRCL010000011.1, on the reverse strand, counting down.
GCCGCGACGGCGCGCTTGGCCCCCTGCTCGACGACCTCGAGCCCGCCACGATCGCGCATGCGCTCGATGTGCTCGCCGAGCGTTGGCGCGCGGGCGCGAACGCCGTTCAGCCCACGGGCGAACACCTCCTTTCGTGCAACACGCTCGAACAGTTCAAGCGCACGCTGCAGGCCGCGATGGCATGAGCGCTCGCAAAAACGTCATTCAATATTGAGCAAACCGAATCAGATCCTGTCACACAGGTTCACGCATAGAATCACGCAACGCCTTCGACCTTGTTGTCGGCGGCGGCCGTGTTGGGTCGCTCGGCAGGAACGGCTCCGCGCATGTCTGGGAACATCGCGTCGCGCAGGCGCAGGAACGGGAACTCGACGGCGCGCGTGGTGAGATAGCCCAGCACCGAAGCGATGAAAAACTGCGCGACGATCACGACGGGCCAGGCGGCGAGCGGCGGCACACCGAGTGCGCTTGCCTTATGGATCAGATAGTCGCCGGGCGCGAGCGCGAGCGAATGCCAGAGGTAGATCCCGTACGAATACACGCCCAGCCAGGCGAGCCCGCGATACACCCACGTCGTGCGCAATCTGCCCGAGTGTTCGAGCACGAGCATGATGAGCGCGCAAAAGCCGAGGGCCTGGATCGTGTAGCCAACGCTCTCGTCCAGCGCGGCGTCCGGCGTCGCGAAGATGAGCCAGGCGAGGAGCAGCCCCACCACGCCGAGCAGCCAGCGCTTCTTCGCGACGAGCATGCTCCAGAGTTCGGGCTTCATCCAGTAGACGGTCGCGAGGATGACGCCGATGAGCAGGCTGTCCATGCGGTACTGCGTGTAGTTGAACGCCCCGACGAGGTCGCCGTGCGATACCGCGATGCAACGCGCGCTCAGGACGACCACGCAGAGGCTGGCCATCACGGCGATCAGCGCATTCGCGCGCAGCCGGAAATGCGCGAGCAGGATCAGCAGAGCGGGCAGGAACAGATAGAAGTGCTCTTCGACAGCGAGGCTCCACGTTTGCGCGATGGCGGTGCCGAAGTAATTCTGCATGTGCGTGAGGTTCTGCCAGAGGAACGTATCGGGGCGATGGCGGCCGGCAAGCAGGTGAAAGAAAATCAGTGCGTAGTACGCGGGCCAGATCTTGAAGATCCGCCGCACGATGAAGCGGCGCGCGCCGATGCGGCCTGTTTGCGAATATTGGCGCAACAACAGCCCGCCCACCAGGAAGCCGCTTAGTGTGAAGAATAGATTCACGCCTTCGTGGCCGAAGCTTTTCAGCGGGTACTCGAGCACGCTCACCCAGGGATGGCCCGTGCGCACCGTGTGGAAGTGATAGCCCATCACGACGAAGATCGCGATGCCACGCACGAAGTCGAGCTCGACGGAACGCCCTTTCGTCGACAGTCGCACTCCGTGTAGCAGCTTCATGACCTTTCCCTCGCTACGTCCATGCCGGATTCTTACGCAAGGCAGACGATGAAAAACTTACTCCTGCCGACCCCATCATGGACACAGGCGCCGTGCAGCGTGCGCCAAGTTCCCTCCCTTGTCGGCCAGGTGTGTGGGCGAAACCACACGTCGAATCAGAATTTTTTTCCTGCCGCCACAACCCTGCCGCTTCCCGCCACGCGCATGCGCAAGCCGCTTGCGGCGTTTTATATTGAGTCGAGCCAACGCGTGCGGCGCGCATGTAATTTGCGCACCGTATGCGACCCTATGCACCGCACCGGGAGAAACGCCGATGCGAAACAAACATGCTGCACTCTGGCTCTGGGTGTGCCTCGTGCCTCTCGCTTTCGACTATAAGGCACCGGACTCCCAGTTCGGCCACAGCGCGCAATGGCTGGCCGTGATTCCGGCCCTGGCAGGCGCGCTCATTCTCGCGATGATCGGCCCGCGCTTTGCGCGCCGGACGCGGCTGCGCTCGTTCGTGACGGGCGCGATCGTGGCGAGCCTCGTCGGCAGTCTCATTGCGCAAATGCTGCAGCACAATCCGGTCGGCCAGTACCTGCGCGTGATGCTGCCATTCCTGCTGTTCGCGCTCGGTTACTGGGCCATGTGCCGCCCGTGGCACATCATTCGCGTCCTGCAGATGCAGCGCGCGCTCTATTACGCGATGGTGCTGGGCCTCGTGTTCACATTCTTTTTCGGCTTGCTGGCCGTCGGCGGGCCGCTCGCCGACATTCGTTTTCGCATCGTCTCGCCGACCATGCTCGCGCTGCAGGCCATGCTGTTGCACCAGTTCATCGTCGCCCGGCGCTTCAACATGACGATGGTACTCGTGTTCCTCGCCACGCTCGTGGTCGAATTGCTGAGCGTCACGCGTAGCCTGCTGATTGCGACCATCCTGCTCGCCATGTTTGCGGCGTGGCTCGCCTCGCCGTCGCTCAGCCATCTGATCAAATCGTTTTTCCGCACGGGCATCGCGCTTTCGTTCGTGGTCGCGCTGGGCGTGGGAACGGCCTGGCTTTTCCCGTCCATCACCGAACACTGGACGCAGCGCGTGACGGCCGCGCAGAACGCGGAGTCCGACCGCGATCCGACCACGGTCACGCGTATTGCGGAGATGCGCGACCAGTACGACCAGGTCACCGAATCGGTGGAATCGGTGCTGTTCGGCAAGGGTTATGGCCACCTCTACCGCTACTCGCCCATTTACTTCCAGTATGTGAACCAGACCTTCAGCAAGGACGATTACTTCAACACCAGCGACTGGGTGGCGGGCCACAACTTCTGGGTCTACCAGCTCTACGCCGAAGGGATTGTGTTCGGAGGCTGCATGCCGGTTGCGGTGATCGTCGCGCTCATCGTCGCGGGCCGCGCATTCAGACGCTGGCGCCGCATCGCGCCGCGTCACCCGATGCTCATGCCGCTCAGCATGGCGCTGCTCGTGCTCGCCGCGCTGCCGGGCGCGTCGATCGGCGGCAATCCGCTCGGTACGCGTTTCTCGGGCCTCGTGTACGGCCTCGCGCTCGGGCTGATCGTCGCGCTGTATTCGCAGCTTCATTACCGCATCGACCTGCAACGCAAGCGCCAGCGCCTGCACCCGTCCTACGGGCGCGAGCCCGCCTTCCGACCCACGGCGCCCGCGGCGGCGCCGGTGCCGCTCAACACGTATGCGACTCCGGAGCCCCGATGAAAATCCTGCACCTCGTTTCCACGGTCGACCCCCGTTCGGGCGGCCCGATTGAGGGCGTTCGCCAGAGCGGCCTCGCGATGACGGCGCTCGATCACCAGATCGAAGTGGCGTCGCTCGACCCGATCGACGCGCCTTACGTGCGCGAATTTCCGCTCCCGCTGCACGCACTGGGGCCGGGCCGCGGGCACTACGGATACTGCCCCGGCTACGTGTCGTGGCTGCGCGCGAACGCGACGCGCTTCGACGCGGCGATCGTGCACGGGCTCTGGCAATACCACGGCTTCGGCGCGTGGCGCGCGCTGCGCCACGCCCAGCTCCCGTATTACGTGTATACACACGGCATGCTCGATCCGTGGTTCAAGGCCACCTATCCGCTCAAGCATCTGAAGAAGTGGGCGTACTGGCCATGGGCCGATTTCCGCGTGCTGCGCGACGCCTCCGCCGTGATCTTCACGACCGACGAAGAACGCCTGCTTGCGCGCGAATCGTTCTGGCTGTACCGCGCCAATGAGCGCGTCGTGCCGTTTGGCACCAATGCGCCCAACGAGGACCCGGATACATTGCGCGAAGCCTTCCTGCAGGAGTCGCCGCATTTGCGCAACAAGCGCATCGTGCTGTTTCTCGGCCGTCTGCACCCGAAAAAAGGTTGCGACGTGCTGGTTCACGCGTTCGCCGAGCATGCGCGCGAAACGCCGGATGCGCATCTGCTGGTTGCGGGGCCCGACAAGGGCAACTGGCAACCCGCGCTGCAGGCGATCGCGCAGTCGCACGGCATTGCGCACCGCATCAGCTGGCCGGGCATGCTGCAGGGCAACCTGAAGTGGGGCGCGTTTTTTGCTAGCGACGTGTTCGTGCTGCCGTCGCACCAGGAGAACTTCGGCGTTTCCGTGGCGGAGGCGCTGGCGTGCGGGCTGCCTGCACTGGTCTCGGACAAGGTGGGCGTCTGGCGCGAGATCGACGAGGACGGCGCGGGGTTCGTTGCGCCCGACACGGTCGCCGGCACGCAGCGCAACTTCGCCTCATGGCGGGCACTCGACGAGCGCGCGCGCGACGCGATGCGTGTTCAGGCGCGGCGCACGTTCGACGCGCGCTTCGCGATGGACGGCATGGTGCGCTCGCTGCTCGGCTTGTTGCAGGAACATCCTTTGTACGCTGGCGCGCGATTTCGCCGAGGGCGCCCGATGAGCGCGATGGCGCCGGGCGAGCCCGCGGAGCAGGCTGAATAAGCGAAAAAAGGCGGCATCAGATTCAGATGGCGGAAATGGTAGGGATTGGCAGGGGTGACGAAGCAACGCAGCTGAAGCGTCATAACGAGTCGAACGATGAGCCCGCGTTGCACTTTCGTGGCGATGTGCGAATCCTGTTAGTAAGGGGGCGACACTATGTTAAACAGCAGACCTGATTGTTCGGGCGGCGAAGCCGTCGACGTAACCGCGACGCAGCCTGTGAATCAGCCTGCGCGCAGTTTGCGCAGATTATCGGCGGGCCGCACACGGGCGGCCCTCGCGGCGATGGCGATCATGGTGACGACTGCGGCCCTGCTTGCGGGCTGTGGGCTCTCGCCAGGGATGCAGGCGCCGTCGAGCGTCACCCAGGCGAAGGCCGCGACCGGCGCCGCGCGCACGAGCGGCAACGGGGATCAACCGCCGCCAGGCGCGCTCATCGAGATCAACAACGAGCTGGTCGCGAAGGAAGCCGCATCGAGACCGACGACTGTCCCGGCGAACGTCGAGACGCTGTTCGGCACGCCCAAGCCCTACACGCTCGGGCCCGGCGACGTGCTCAGCATCGTCGTGTGGGACCACCCCGAGATGAACCTGCCGACGAACGGCGGCGGCGGTGGCAACGGGCAGCAGGACCAGAGCGCGAGCCAGGTACAGTCGGGCTATACCGTCGACTCGTCGGGCGCGATCCAGGTGGCGTACGTGGGTCCGATCCACGTGGCGGGGCTCACCGAGATGCAAGCCCGCGACCTCGTGTCGAAGAAGCTCGCCTACTACCTGAACAAGCCGCAGGTCACGCTGCGCATCGAGTCGTACCGCAGCCGGCGCGTGTACGTGGACGGCGAAGTGCGCACGCCCGGGCTCATGGTGCTCAACGACATGACGATGTCGCTGCCCGAGGCGATCAACCGCGCGGGCGGCTTCACGGCGAACGGCGACCGCTCGCGGGTTAGCGTCACGCGCGGCGACAAGACGACCTTGGTGAACATTCCCGACATGATCAAGAAGGGCGTGAACCCGGACAAGATCCTGCTGCAGAACGGCGACCTCGTGCGCGTGTATTCGGCGAACGAAAGCCGCGTGTTCGTGCTGGGCGAAGTCGGACACCCTGGGCCTTTGCCGTTCGATAACGGCCATCTCTCGCTGAACGACGCGCTTGGCAACGCAGGCGGCGTCAGCCAGGGTTCGGGCGACGCCTCGCAAGTCTACGTGGTGCGTGGGCAGAAGGAGGGACACCGTCAGGTCTTCCACCTTGACGCGTCGTCGCCGGAAGCCATGGCCACGGCCGACGAGTTCGAGTTGCAGCCGAACGACGTCGTGTTCGTCGATGCGTCGGCGCTCGTGAAGTGGAGCCGCGTCATCAACCTGATCCTGCCGAGTACGCAGGCGGCCGCGGCGGGCCGGGCGGTGGGTTACGGCGGGTACTAGCCGGTGGGGTTCGCATGAGCATGAGCAGGCCTGCGGGCCTGCTCATGTGTTGAATGACCCTGCCTGAAACGAGCCGGCCTCGCGCCGCCCTTATGCCTTGGGCGGCTGGCCTTCCTCGAAACGCCAGCGGATAAAGCGGCACGGATTGCCGCCATACACGCCGCCGGCTTCCAGCGAGCGATGCACGACCGAGAGCGGCGTGACGACTGCCGAGCGCCCGATCGTCACGCCCATCTGTACCACGCATTTCGACGAGACCCACGCGCCGTCCTCGATCACGATCGGCGCGACGTGCAGGTCCATGTTCGTGCGCATGTCGTGCGAGCCGGCGCTGAGAAACGCCCCCTGCGACAGGCAGACGTTCGAGCCGATGCGGATGGGCGCCTGGTTGTAGATCCAGACGTCCACGCCGATCCAGCAGTTGTCGCCCATTTCCAGATTCCACGGCGCCTTCACGCGCATGGGATGGACGAGGCGGCAGCCCTGCCCGACCTTCGCGCCGAACAGGCGCAGCAGGCCCACGCGCAGCGCGGAGAGCGGCAGCAGACGATTGTCGAGCACGCAGGCCTCGACCAGATACCACGCGGCCTGCACGAGCTTGCCCCGGCGCGCGACGAAGTTGCCTTTTCCAGCACGACTCAAATCGATCACGCGGATTTCCGCAGCGCGTGCGTCGTTTGCGGCGTGTGGCGGCACGACGCCTGCGGGCGGCGCTTCGCGCGCTCCCTCCCTGCGCCCAGCCGCGCCGACGCTCCCTTTGCGGGTCCCTAAACCTTCGACCGCTTCCGTCATGAACGCTCCTTGCCCATCCGGGTCGGTTCCTGTTGGCTTCCTGCGGTTGCGAGCCTGGCGGCCCGCATAACGGGACGCATCAAGCCACGATGTCATTATCGGGCGGCCACCGCATCGCCTCGCACGCGTGGCCGACACGGCAGGGGTTTTGGCGCAGCGGCGCGACGCGCGGTAGGCAACATGAAGGCTTGACGCCGCATCGTTCGCGGCGCGCGGGATCAATGCCATGTCCAGTTTTTCTCATCATCGATTTGCGCCTTATGTACTCGCCGCCGCGCTGCAGGCCGCGTGTGCCGCGTGGCCGTGCGCGGTGTTTGCGCAGAATGGCCCGTACGGCGCCGGCGCCGGTGGCTCCCCCGCTGCCGCGAGTGACCAAGGTAGCCAGGGCAGCCAGGGCGACACGCATACCAGCGCCGTGCAGCGCCAGCAACAAGACGAACAGCGCCTGCTCGGCGGTCCGGGCAGTTCGGACAACCCGTACAGCGTGACCCCGTACAGCAGCAACGGCGCGTCGCCAGACGACGCGCGAGACGCGCTCACGAACGAAAAGCACATGCATGTCGTGACGCCGGGGGATTACGCCGCGAGCGCGGCGAGCGCCAACGGCGGCAGGGGTGACAGAAGCAGCGCTTCGAGCGCAGGCGGCAGGGGCGCCGCGAACCATAGCAGGATCGGCGCGAACGGCATGTCGCGCGCCGGCAATGCGGTGGCGAGGAGCACCGGCGGGGGCGGGAGCGGCGGTGCGAAGGGAAGCCGCTCGACGGCCGCCTATGACTACGGCGCCAGCCAAACCTCGCCAACTGCACAGGTCTACGGCAATCCGTATGGCAGCCCGTACGGGTCGCCGGACCAGCCAAACTCAGAACTCTACAAGTCGCCCTGGTAAGCTGCGCTAGCGGTCCGGGACAGCCCAAGGCCACGATCGCGGCCCTGGGCGCTGGCGCTCATACATCGGACTGCTCGACCTCCGGCAACGTCGATCCGCCTTTGCCCGCCTGACGCGCAGATTGATTCTGACCCGCGGATTGACCCCCACCTTGCTGCGCCGAAGCAGCGCCACTTGCCGCGGTTTGCGGCTCGACCTGCGTCTGGCCCGCCGGCCCGGCAACCTCACCCGCTAGCCCGGCAAGCCTCGCTTCGAGCACGTCGAAGATCGCCCGCGGTGACAGCATGCGCTTCGCGTAGCGCCGCGCGGCACGGCCAAGCGCGGCGCGGCGCGCGGGGTCGCCGGCCAGATCGACGATCGCCGCAGCGAGCGCGGCGTCATCCTCGGGCGGCACCACGATTCCGTGGTCCGAGACCACGTCGAAGAGACTCGTGCCGGGCCGCGCCATGGCGACCACCGCACGCCCGCTCGCGAGCATGCCCGTGAGCTTCGAGGGCATCACGAGGTCGGCGGCGTCGGCGCGCTGCGGTAGCACGTGAATATCGGCCACGTTCAGCAGCTCGTTGAGCATCGAAGATGGCTGCAGCGGCAGCACGTGACAGTTCGAGAGCGGCTCGCAACGCGCCATCAGCTCGCGCCTGGCCGCGCCGTCGCCGCAGAACACGAAGCTGATATCGGGCCGTGCGGCGAGCGCCGTTGCGACATCCGCGAGAATCTCGATGCCCTGCTTCGCTCCCATGTTCCCCGAGTAGAGCACGACAGTGTTGTCCTGCGGGATGCCGAGGCGCCGCCGGAACGCGCTCGGATACGGCAGCGGGAAGATCGCCTCGGTGTCGACCCAGTTCGGCAGGCACACGGCGCGGGAGGCATCGACGCCCTTGTCGATGACGCGCTCGACCATGCGCGCCGAAATCGACGAGACGACGTCGAAGCGCCGCAGCAGCCAGCGTTCGCCGGCGAGGGCCGCGCGCCCGAGACGCGACCCCTGGCCGCCGCGCAACAGCCCAAGGTCGAATGCCGCATCGATTTCGAAGTCCTGAATATGCAGCCAGCTGCGCGCGCCAACGGCCCGCGCGAGCAGGAGCGCGCCGGGCGCGCAGAACAGCGTCGGCACGATCAGCATGACGGCCTCAGGCCGCCACGCCGCGAGCCGCGCGAGAAGCGGCAGCGACGAGAGCGCGAAGCTCGCCAGATGCACGATACGTTTGAGCCCGCCCTGCTGGGTCGGCACCCACAGCGGCGCACGCCAGACACCCACGCCGCGCAACGTTTCGCGTTGGTAGCGCCCCGCGCGATAGCCATCATGCACGCGCCATTGCGGGTAATAAGGCGGCGCGCAGATCACGCGCATCTCGTGGCCGTGCGCCGCGAGCAGCTCCGCCATTTCAGCTGTGTATTTGCCGACGCCTGTGACTTCGGGCGCGTAATTCAGTCCGTAAATCAGGATTCTCATTGCGTCGCTTCCGTCCCTGAACTGCTGTGTGCCGCCTTTAATCGTCTCGCGCGCCGAGCGAAAAAAAGCGGGCGTCGTGCATCCGGTCCGCGCACGACGCCCACCACCAACCAGACGCCTCTTCCCTTTCGTCCTTTTGAGCCGATCGTTTCGAACGCCATCGGTCCCGTCAGGCCACGTCAAACCCGCATGCCCGCCTCGTACGCCGGCGCGGCCTGGGTTTGCAGAAAATCGTCGTAGGTGCGGGCGAGCCCCTCCTGGAGGCCGATGTGCGCGTGCCAGCCCAGATCGCCCAGGCGCGACACGTCGAGCAGCTTGCGCGGCGTGCCGTCGGGCTTGGTCGAATCGAATACCAGTTCGCCTTCGAAGCCCACCACGTCGCACACGCGCTGCGCGAGGTCGCGGATCGACAGGTCCTCGCCGACGCCAACGTTGTACACGCCATCGCCGGTCTCGTGCTCGAGCACGAAGATCGTCGCATCGGCAAGATCGTCGACGTGCAGGAACTCGCGGCGCGGCCTGCCCGAACCCCAGACGGTCAGCGTGCGCTGGCCTTTGCTGCGCGCCTCGTGCGCCTTGCGGATCAGCGCGGGCAGCACATGGCTGCTGCCGAGGTCGTAGTTGTCGTTGGGGCCGTACAGGTTGGTCGGCATGAGCGAGACGAAATGCGTGCCGTACTGTCGGTTGTACGCTTCGCAGAGCTTCAGGCCCGCGATCTTCGCGATCGCGTAGGCCTCGTTGGTCGGCTCGAGCGGCGAGGTGAGCAGATAGGTTTCGCGGATCGGCTGCGGGCATTCACGCGGATAAATGCACGACGAGCCGAAGAACACGAGGCGCTGCACGCCCGCGTTGTACGAGGCCCGGATCACGTTGGTCTCGATCGCCAGGTTGTCCCAGGCGAACTGTGCGGGCTGCGTCGAATTCGCGAGGATGCCGCCCACGCGCGCGGCCGCGAGCAGCACCGCGTCGATGTGCTCGCCGCCGAAGAAGGCGTCGACCGCGGCCTGATCGGTGAGGTCGAGCTCCGCGTGGGGACGCGTGACGAGGTTATGGTAGCCGTGCGCCTGCAACGCGCGCACGAGCGCTGAGCCCACCATGCCGCGGTGGCCGGCAACGAAGATTCGGGAGGTCTTGTCCATGGCATCTCACTCGTGATGTTCGAGAGCCTTGAAGCCGGCCAGCGTGACGAGCGCGTCGCGCCGGGCGGCCTGATAGTCGGCTCGCACCATTTCCTTGACGAGCGCCTGAAACGAGGTGGCCGGCTTCCAGCCCAGCTTCTCCTGCGCCTTGGAGGCGTCGCCGAGCAGCGTCTCGACCTCGGCCGGGCGGAAGTAGCGCGGGTCGACACGCAGGATCACCTGACCGGCTTCGAGCCGCATCTCGCGCGAGTCCACGTGGTCGACGATGCCGACCTCATCGACACCGCTGCCTTCGAAACGCACCGTAATGCCCAGCTCCGCCGCCGCCGCGCGCACGAAGTCGCGCACGCTGTACTGCACACCGGTTGCGATCACGAAGTCCTCGGGCTGCTCCTGCTGGAGCATGCGCCATTGCATGTCGACGTAATCGCGCGCATGGCCCCAGTCGCGCATGGCCGAGAGGTTGCCGAGATACAACTCCTTCTGCAACCCGACCGCGATGCGGGCAATCGCACGCGTGATCTTGCGCGTGACGAAGGTCTCGCCGCGCTGCGGCGACTCGTGGTTGAAGAGAATGCCATTGCACGCGTAGATGCCGTAGGCCTCGCGGTAGTTCACCGTGGTCCAGTACGCGAACAGTTTCGCGACCGCATACGGGCTGCGCGGGTAGAACGGCGTGGTTTCGCGTTGCGGCACTTCCTGCACGAGCCCGTACAGTTCCGACGTCGAAGCCTGGTAGAAGCGCGTTTTCTTCGCGAGGCCGAGAATGCGGATCGCTTCCAGAATGCGCAGCGTGCCGAGGCCGTCCGCGTTCGCGGTGTACTCGGGCTCGTCGAACGACACGGCCACGTGGCTCTGCGCGGCGAGGTTGTAGACTTCGTCGGGCGAAATCTCCTGGACCACGCGCAACAGCGCCGTGGTGTCGGTCATTTCGCCGTGATGCAGGTGGATGCCGGGCTCCGAGTCGTGTGCATCGCGATACAGGTGATCGATGCGGTCCGTGTTAAAGAGCGATGAGCGGCGCTTGATGCCGTGCACCTCATAGCCTTTGTTCAAAAGCAGTTCTGCCAGATACGAACCGTCCTGACCGGTGATGCCGGTAATCAAAGCAACTTTACGAGCCATTGCCATCGTTCTCTCCTCGCGTGCGCGAAATGGGATTCGGTGGTTTTCATCATCGACGGGCGGCCCGAAAACCGGCCGTCAACCTGTTGCTACCCTGCAATGCTTTCGTAACCGTAGTAACCGCCGCGATACCCGCCGCCGATGAACGCGCCGGTCTTCGGCACGTCGGTGAGCAGCACGCCACGCAGATTCACGCCGCCAATGCGCAGGCGTTTGACCGTTTCCTCGAGCTCCGAAATCGGGTGGCGGCCGTGGCGGATCGCGAGCAGCGTCGTGCCCGCGTAGCGTCCGATCACTGTCGAGTCGGTCACCGCGAGCACCGGCGGCGTGTCGACGATCACGAGGTCGTACCGCGCCCCCAGTTCTTCGAGCAGCGACTCGAAGCGCGGGCTCATCAGCAGCTCGGACGGATGCGAATGCAGCGAGCCCTTGGCGAGCACGTCGAGTCCGGGCAGCACCTCGTGCTGGATCGCCTGGTCCAGATCGGCGCCGAGCAGCACGTCGGACAGACCCGGCTGGTGCGCGATGCCGAAGTGCGAGTGCACGTCGCCGCGCCGCATGTCGCCGTCGACGATCAGCACGCGCTTGTTCACCGAGGCGACCAGCGCGGAGAGATTGACCGAGAGGAACGATTTGCCGATGTCGGGCCGCGAGCCCGTGAGCATCACGATGTTGTTGCGCGCGTCGTTGAGGGTGAGCTGCAGCGAGGTCCGCAGGCTGCGCACGCCTTCCACGGCAACGTCCTGCGGATTCTGCTGCGCGAGCACGTGCAGTCCGCGCCGGCGCGACGACACGTGATGCTGCAGACGCAGCTGCTGCGGGCTGCGCGGCACCACGGCGAAGACCGGCACGCCGAGCGCGGCTTCGAGCTCGTCCGGACGCTCCACGCCGCCGTACAGCGACTTGCGCACGAACGCGACGAGCACGCCCAGCACGAGCCCCGCACCGATCGCGAGCGCGATCACGAGCAGCTTCTTCGGACGCACGGGATCGTCCGGCGCTTCGGCGAAATCGACCACGCGCACGTCGCCCACCTGGCCCGCACGCGCCACACGCAATTGCTGCGCGCTGTTCAGGAGGCTCGTGTACAGCTCCGTGCTCACGTGCACGTCACGCAACAGGCGCACGGCCGACTGTTCCGTGTCCGGCAGTTGCGCGACGTTACGCGTGAGCTGCGACTGCGCCGCCTGCAGCGTGCCGATCTGCGCGTCGAGCGCCTGAACGGCCGGGTGATGCTCCGTGAAACGCTGCGCGAGTTCCGCGCGTTGCTGCCGCAGGTCTTCGAGACGGATCTTGTTGTCGCTCACCTGCTGGAGCAGCAGCCGGCTTTCTTCGCCGAGATCGACGGTGCCGTGCTCGTTACGGAACTTGTTGTACTTCTGCTCGGCCGCGTCGACCTGCGAGCGCAGTTGCGGCAGCTGGTCGTCGAGGAACGCGAGCATGTGTTCCGCTTCCGCCGAACGGCTTGCGATGTCCTGCTTGATGAACTCGTGCGCCACGTTGTTGAGAATCGCGGCCGTCGTCTTGCTGTTGTGGCCCTCGAGGCTCGCGCGGATCACGCCGGACTGCAGGCCAACTTCCTGGATCTGCAGCGAATTCTCCAGCCGGTCGACGGTGGTGAGCGTCGAGGCGCGCGTGAGCAGGAAAGGCGTTCCCGGCGGCCCGCTCAAACTGTCGACGTGCAGCGCGATTGGCCCGACCGACGTGTTGGCGCTCACGTCCTCGCCGACGCGGCCCTGCAGGAGCGGAATGCCGTCGGGGTCGCGCAGCGTGAAGGTGCCAGGCTCATCGCCGGCGACGATCGTGAAGTCGCGCTCGTACATCGCTTCGGGCGTATCGAAGCGCGACACCTTGATGTCGCCGTCGCCCCAAGCGTAGCCGGACGGCCGCAGGAACCCGGGCAGATGCTGCGCCCAGGGCGCGCTCAGGATGCCCGAGAGCATGCCGCCGATCACGGGCATTTCGCGCGGCCGCGCAGAAATATCGAGGTGCAGCTTGCGCACCGTTTCCTCGGTCACGTTGCGCGACTTCAGCATTTCGATCACGCCGTTCGCGGTCGACTTCTCGTCGAACATGCCCGTGAGCGGCGGCAGGCTGCTTTCCTTCTTGCTGGCGTCGCCCTTGTCGACGAGGTGGAACAGCACGTCGGCCCGATAGGTCGGCGTCGCGAGGAACGCATAGGCCGCGCCCAGCAGCGTGACGGCAAGCGTCACGATCGCGATGGCGCGCCAGTTCGCCACCATCGTCTGCAGGTAGTCGCCAAGGTATCGCTCGTCGGCGCCTGCTGCGCCATAGTAAGCGCCGTCATAATTCATCGCCATCTTGCTTCTCCCGAAACCTGGTGTTGCTTGCTGGTGATGCTTGCTCGAATGCGCCGCAGCGCTCAATACGCGTTGCGACCAACCAGACCATGAATGATCGTGGCCGCGATGATGCGCATGTCGAGCCAGAACGACCAATGGCCGAGGTAATACAGATCGTGCGCTACGCGCATTTCCATCTTTTCGAGGCGATCGGTCTCGCCGCGAAATCCGTTGACCTGCGCCCACCCGGTAATGCCGGGCTTGATGCGATAGCGGTGGATGTAGCCCTTCACCACGCTCTGATAAAGATCGTCGTGCTCGAGCGCATGCGGGCGGGGTCCGACTACCGACATGTCGCCGCGCAGCACGTTGTAGAACTGCGGCAATTCATCGAGGCTCGTGCGGCGCAGTAACGCGCCGAGACGCGTCACGCGCGGGTCATGGCGCGTCGCCTGGCTCACCGTGCCGGGCGCCTCCTTGTGCTCGCGCATCGTGCGGAACTTGTAGATCGTGAACACGCGGCCGTCTGCGCCCTTGCGGCGCTGCCTGAACAGCACCGGCCCCGGCGAGGAAACCTTCACCGCAATCGCAATGCCGATGAGCAGCGGCATGAGGCTCACGAGCGCGAGCGTTGCGAACACGCGGTCGAACAGCGCCTTCTTGAGCTGCGCGCTCGCGGGCAGCGGCGAGGCGACGAGATTGATCGCGGGCACGCCGAGCAGCTCGATCACGGTACTGGTGTCGAACAGGGCCAGCGAGCGCACGTCCGGGATGAAGCGGATGTTCACGAGGTCGTTGCGGAACTCGCTCACGAGCCGCACCACGGTGCGTTCCTCGGCAAGCGATAGGGCGAGCCACAACTCGTGGACGTCGTGCTCGCGGATGTGCTGCGCGAACGACTCAATCGTGTCGCACACCGGCGCGTCTTTCTCGGACACGGGCCGTGCCGATTGCGGCATGGTGTTGTAGAGCGCGCTCGCGCGAAAACCAGAGCCTGGCTCCGCATCGATGCGCCGCACAATCTCGTCGCACTGCGAAGCGGAACCCGCAATGGCGACCTGATGGAGATTCATGCCCGCGCGCCGCATATGCGACAGTACGCCGTGCGCGAGGAGGCGCCAGGTGATGAGCAAGCCGCCCGCAACGGCCGTCCAGTAGGCGAACCACAGGCGCGAGACGACGTCGACGTGATGCATCGTCGAATACATCGAGATGAGCGCGCAGCCCTGCACCACGAGCCAGGCAAGCGACACCTGGCCCGCAAGCAGCGCCTTGGAGCGACCGCGCCACGACTGGTAAAGCTCGAACGCCGGAAAGATCACGAGCGCGAAGGCCGCTGAAAGCAGCACAAAGGCTTCGTTCACGCCGCGCGGCACGATATCTTCGAAGCGGATCTCCGAAGCCACGCTGGCGCCGATCATTACGGCAGATACGTCGAGCACTCTCGCCATCAGATTTTGTAGCTCGCGCATGTTTTCTCCCTTTTTTTCTCCCTGCAGGCCGTGCCGCTACCCTCAACCGCAGCGGCCGTACGTATCGTCGAGACGGACGATGTCGTCCTCTCCCAGATACGCTCCCGACTGCACCTCGATGATTTCGAGCGGCACCTTGCCCGGATTTTCCAGCCGGTGGCGCACACCGAGCGGAATGTAAGTGGATTCGTTTTCCGTCATAAGAAAGGATTCCTCACCACGAGTGACGAGTGCAGTGCCGCGCACAACCGTCCAGTGCTCGGCGCGATGGTGATGCAGTTGCAGCGAGAGCCGCGCACCCGGCGTGACGACGATGCGCTTGACCTGAAAGCGCTCGCCCGAATCGATCGAATCGTAGAAGCCCCACGGACGCTGCACCTTGCGATGCGAATCCGCCTCGGGGGCACGCTCCGCCTTGATGCGCGCAACGAGCCCCTTCACGTCCTGCACTTTCGAGCGGTCGGCGACGAGCACCGCATCGGCGGTTTCGACCACCACGAGGTTCGATGTACCCACGCAAGCCACGAGCCTGCCGTCGGAGTGCGCATACGTCGCCACCGCACCTTCGAACACGACACGCCCGCGTCCGACGTTGCCGTCTTCGTCCTTTTCCATCGCGGCCCACACGGCGTCCCACGAGCCCAGGTCGGACCAGCCCGCGTCGAGCGCGACCACCACGCCCTCGGGCGTCCAGCCGTTGCTGCCCGATAGCCGCTCCATGACCGCGTAATCGATCGAGTCGGACGGCGCGCGCTTGAACGCGTCCGCGGCCGGCCGGAACACGGGGCCGTCTTGCTGGCCGTCGACGAACGCGGCAAGGCACGCTGCATGCATGTCGGGCTGCAGCGCGCGCAGCGAATCGAGCCAGACGCTCGCACGCATCACGAAGATGCCGCTGTTCCACCAGTAGCCACCCTGCGTGACGTATTGCGTCGCGAGTTCGGGCGCGGGCTTTTCAACGAAGCCGTCGATACGGTGCGCGCCGTCGGCAATCGCCTCGCCGACGCGGATGTAACCAAACCCCGTTTCAGGCGAACGCGGCGGCACGCCCAGCGTGACGATCGCGCCGCGCTGCGCATGGCGCGCTGCGCATTCGAGCGCGCGTTGCAGGGCGTCCAGGTCGGTGATCGCATGGTCCGACGGCATCACGATGAGAATCGCGTCATCGCCGTTCGCGCACGCAAGCGCCGCGCCGAGTGTGAGCGCCGGCGCCGTGTCGCGCCGCGCCGGCTCGACCACGAGCCGCGCGTCCATGCCGCACGCACGCAACTGATCGACGATCACGAAGCGGTGTTCTTCACCACATACGACGATTGGCGAACTCGCGACCTCCCACTCCGACGAAAAGCCGTCGAGCCGGTGCACGGTGGCCTGCAGCAGCGTATCGCTGCCCACCACACCAATTAGCTGCTTAGGGAAATGTTCGCGCGAAACAGGCCACAAACGCGTACCAGACCCGCCCGCCAGCACGAGCGGCACGATGCGCGTGCACGCAGCGGCTTCGACGCGGGCCTGACTCTGGCCCTCCTGAATCGGTGACCTTTCATTCATGTTCGGACTCCTGCATATCGGGCAGGATCGCCTCGACTCGCGACGAGCGACCCAGTTACGGCGATGTGCGATCGTTATTACCGCGGCGTTACAGCGTCCGCGGCTACAGTGCCTCTACACCGGCCTCGCGACGGCTTTGCTCGCGGTATTCGGTGGGCGAAATCATCATGCGCTTGCGAAAGATCTTGGCGAGGCGGTCGCCATTGCCCATGCCGGTGCGGCGCGCGATCTTGTCGACCGGCAATTCCGAATCGGTGAGCAGACTGCAGGTAATCGCGAGACGCGCATGCAGTAAGTAATCAGATGGCGTGATACCCATCTCCAGCTTGAAGCGGCGCAGAAAGTTGCGCTCGCTCATCGCGGCGACCTGTGCTGCGTCCGCTATCGAAATGGCCCGCTGACAGTTTTCCTGCAGCCAGCGCGCCGCTGCGCGCACTTTGTCGGCCGGCGCACTGCCAAGCGCATCGCCGAGGAACGGCAGCAGGTTGCCGCCCGAATCGGGCATGAGCCGCTCGGTCACGGCGCGCGCAACATCCACGCCCAGGTCCCGCTTGACGAGCGTGAGCGCGCTCTTCATCGACTCGAGCCGGTCGCCGGCGTCGCCGCCTGCTTCCTCGCGTCCCGTTTGCATCGCATACGAGCCGAACTCGTGCTGCGTGCGCTGGCCGCACAGACTCGCTGCTTCGAGCAGTGAACGGCCTTCACCAATCGGACGAATGGTGCCGGTATTCGCGTGCACGCGACGCAGCCACGCGACAAGACGCTCGTCGTTGGCGGCCGCGAAGGCGCCCTTTCCACCCGCCACGAACAGCGCGTCGAAGCCGACGTAGTGGCGCGCATCGAGTCCATCTGTCCAGACCCGTACCGACGACGAGCACGTCACGTTGCCACCATCGGCCGAAAGGATGCTTACATCGTAAGGTGAACTGCGAGCGGTGTCCGTCGAGAGTTCGTTCGCTACATGAAACACTTCAGCCACGATACCGGCGCCGAGGAGCGAACAACCATCGAACAGCAGAATTGCGATATGACGCACCTCTCGGCTGATGCCCGCGGTCACTAGATGCGGGCGGCTGAACGACGGCAAATCCAGACTTGCGTACGACATGCTTTTCCCCTAAACAATCCCCCGTATCAAGCGAAAAGTCCCGGTAATAGCATTTCGATAGCATTCCATGTGCAGTGCATCATAGGCAGAGAAATATTCCCCCAACGACGACTGACCGAAACTGGCGAGACATTGGCGCATTTAGTCCGGTCGAGGACCGATTTGAAGGTATGGCGCCAAGCCAAATGACAAAAAAGCAAACCGCGTGAAAGGCAAGTGGTTCGATTACATCGAATCGGCAAAAGTACCGGATAACCGTTACAGACAGGTATATTCGCCTTTGTTACTACCAAATCGTTTGACGCTTCCGATCGATGCGTACGCATGGGATGGAAGCGAAACGACCAATTAAAAACGGCAAGTCGATTCGTCTGATTAAATGATGTTTAAGAAGCTTCGGGCTCCGATTTCGAGCATGCGAGGGGCATTTTAAACCCGTTAAATCCTGTTTGCGCCGCACAATAAAAAAATTCACAAAAAGCCGCTTTATATGATCGGGCTCCGCGAGCACTGCACAACTCGCGCGAGGCGCTTCCAGGAGAAATTGCGCGAAAAGCCTGGAGGCTGGCGTCAAATGACTGGCTCGAACAACTAGGCTTACCCTTTCATGCTGTGAGGAACCTGCCAATGACATTGCGCCCAGCCCTTGCATCCGCACTTGTAAACCCTCCTCCCGCGCGCGGCTCGCGCGCTTTTTCATGGATGCCGGCCGCAACGCTCGCGCTGGGCGTGCTCGGCGTGCTGCTCCCGGCGATGAGCTGCCGCGCCGCCGACGCGCCCGTTTGCAGGAGCGCCGCCGGCCGCGCGGCGACAGACGCGGGCGACGACCCCATCTTCGCCGATACGCCCGGCAGCGACGGAACACGCCTGTTTCCCCGCGGCAAGAGCGTGCGCATCGACGTGAGCACGCGCGCGACGCGCGACGACAAGGTGCAATGGCAGATCACGGATACCTGGAGCCGTCCGCAGGCAAGCGGCAGCTTCACGGTGGCAGCCGGCCCGCGCGTCACGTCGCTCACCTGCACGCTGCCGCAGGCGGGCTACTTCGCGTTTTCAGCGTCGCTGGCTTCGCAGCCGTCTACGGGTTTGCCCCAGCGCGGCACCCGGCCGGCCGGCATCACCACGTTCGGCGTGCTGCCCGATGTGAGTTCAGCACTTCCCGCGCCCACTTTCGCGCGCCAGGACCTGCACCGCTTCGGTGGACAAGGCTCAGCATATATCGCGCCCGGACAGCACTGCTGCGGCGGCGACGGCTTGCGTCCGCTCTACACCGACCTCGGTCTGGCGTGGGCCAACGACAAGCGGGGCTGGTACGTCATGGAGCCCAAAGGTCCGAATACGTTCGACGCTGCCGCCTCCCAGCTCGAGCTCCAGTTCAAGCCCGGCGACATCATGCGCTTGATCACGCTCGACGGCTTTCCCGGGTGGGCGAGTCCGAACGGCGAGGAGACCCACAGCTACGTGCCTTCGTCATTGGGCCAGCTACGCGAATACATGTCGCGCGTTGGCGCGGAGTCCGCACGCATCCGTGCGCGCGTCTTCCCGCGCCAGGCGCACAACTACTACCAGGTTACGTGGGAGCCCGACAAGGACGGCGGGCTGCCGTGGAAAGACACGGACGCGCATTTCGTCGATCTCTACAAGACCGTCTACGAGGGCATCCACGCCACCGATCCGTCGGCGATCGTGATGGGCCCGACCTATGCAGGCGTGCAGGGCAACACGGAGTGGCTCAAGAAGTTCGCACCAATTGGCATTGCTAAATATCTTGATGGCGTGACGATCCACGGCTACTACGATTTCGGTACCAGCCCCTCGCATCCGCCGGAGCGTCTGTACGGCGCACCTGAAAAAGGCACGCTTTCGCTGCCCGAAGCCATGCGCGAGCTGCGCACGACGATGCGCGACGTGCTCAAGCCTGGCGCCCCGCTCTTCGTGACCGAAACGGGTATTAGTTACGACATCGGTACGAATTACGCAGCCAACTATCCCGATGCACAAACGCTCTACGCGCAGGGCGCGGTCGTGTCGCGCGCACATCTGATCCTGCTCGGCGAAGGCGCGGACACCACCTTCGTCTTCTATGGTGCGGACATGCCGGAGACGACGCCGGGCTACGGCGTGTTCTTCGAACTCGAGCATCCGAAGGGCATGTACGGGGCGTCGAACATCAGCCCGAAGCCGGCCGCGCTCGCGGTCGCGACCATGACGCGGCTGATCGACGGTACGTATACACTCGGGCCGCTGCGCGGCACGCCCGCAGGCGTCTACGCCTACGCGTTCGCGCGTCCGGGCGGCGGCAAGGTGATCACGGCGTTGTGGAGCCACGACAACGCGCGCTGGAGCGCGAAGACCGGGTTCGACGCGACGCGCGCGACGAACTACACGCTTCAGGTGGACGCGCGCGGGCGCTCGGGCAAGGTGAGCGTGTTCGACATGATGGGCAACCCGACCATCATGACTTATAACGACGGCATGCTCCCGCTGCGTCTGACCGAATCACCCGTGTATGTAGTGTCGGACAACGCGGAGGTCGCCAGATCGAATGCTGTTACGCCCGCGGGCTACGTCGCGCCGAAGCCCTGAGCGCAAACGCCTGGGCTCGCATCTTGGCCCACGATAGCGAGACTTAGGCGGCTCTGGACAGTGCAACGCAATTTTGAGCCGCCTAGACTGCTGATGAACGCGACGCCTGATTGTCATGCGCCGCGCGCGCAACGGCTGCGCTCGAGACAATCATATCGACACGACCGCCACCCCACGGATCCGCTCGTCCATGCTGTCGCCTACCGAATTCCTCGAGGTTGTGCGGCTCGCACCGCTTGTCGGGATCGACCTCATCGTCGCCGACGCCGACGGCCGCGTGCTTGTGGGCGAACGACGCAATCGCCCGGCGCGCGGCAAGTGGTTCGTGCCGGGCGGGCGCATCCACAAGGACGAATGGCTCGACGCCGCATTCACGCGCATCGTCGAAACCGAGCTCGGCATTGCGGGCATGCAGCGCTCGGCCGCGCGCTTCGTCGGCGTCTACGAGCATCACTATCCAGACAACTTCGCGGCGGAAAACGGTATCGGCACACATTACGTTGTGCTTGCGTATGCGTTCATGCTGGACAGCACCGTGCCTGTCGGGCGCTTCGATCAGCACAGCCAGTACGCGTGGCTGTGGCCCGAGGAGCTGCTCATGCGCGAGGACGTGCACAAGAATTCGAAACAATATTTCTGCTGAAAACGCCCTGGCGACAGACACACGCGCGTCGTGGATTGCCCGCGCGGCGTTCGTGAAGCGCGCGTGGGGCGCGCGTGCGCGCCCGTAAGACCCCGGTTCAGCGCCCGGTCAAGGCCGAGCCGCCTTGCCCGGCATACCGAGCCATTCTGCCAACTTCTCGCCATTTTCAGACTGCGGCGTGCGCCAGCAGCCCACCGGCCTATCATGAATCCCGAGAGCGTGATGTGACCGCATGTAACAGCCCGACACAGCCGGGTCAGGGCACGCGGCGCAAAAACGCAACGTACTCCTGCGAATCCTTTCTGCGCGAGGAACCGGCCATGTACATCGACAGGGTGGTCTGCCGGCAAGCCGCTTTCCAGCCGCGCGGCGCTCACTTGAAGTTCGGACACGTGGCCAAACGCATAGGCATCCTGGTTTTCGAGGGCTTCCCGCTCGGGGATGTGACCTTGCTCGCCGATGTGTTCCGTCTCGCGAACGATGCCTGCGCCGACACGCTTCCTGCCTATTCCATCGTCATGCTTTCCGAGCCTGGCGGCAACGTGGCCAGCGGCTGCGGCCTGCGGATATGGTCCGAGAGCCTGCATGGCCCGCTGCGCAGCGGCTTCGACACACTATTCATCGCCGGCGGCCCCGGTGCGATGGAGGCGCGCGAGAACGCGCGGCTCATCACGCGGCTGCAGATGCTCGCACCGAAAGTGCGCATCATTCGCGCACTCGGCGAGGGACGCGCCGTACTCGCCGCCGCCGATGTGCCCTTCCTGCGCACGGGCGGCAATACGGCAAACTCGGCACAGCGACTACGCCGGGCGCTGGAAGCGCGCAACGCCGGCGCTTCGGTCGTCACGCCTTCCGAGGCGCTCGTCGCCGCGCTCAAGGTGGTCAAGCGCAATCACGGCGTGGCGCTGGCGCAGCGCGTATCCGAGGACTCGATGCCGGGCTCGTGGGAGCGGCTCGGCCCCATGCTCGACGATGGCGAGTCGGACAGCGCGAACGGCAAGATCAGCTCGGCCGCGCACTGGCTGCGCGAGAACTACCATCAGCCGATCTCGGTTGCCGACGCGGCGCGCGTCGCGCAGATGAGCATGCGAAACTTCCTGCGCCACTTCAAGACGCAAACGGGCCTCACGCCGTCCGAATATCTGTTGCGCACCCGGCTCGACGCCAGTTGCCTTCTGCTCGCGCAAACCAATCTTCCCATCGACGAGATCGCGCAACGCTGCGGCGTGCCACGCGGCGAGCGTCTCGCGCGGATCTTCCGGCGCAGGCTCTCGATTTCGCCATCGGGGTATCGCGCCGTGAACCGGCGGGCTTCGGGCGAGTAATGGCGGTCGCAATTCGATACATGTTTTACCGTTGCATACGCAAAACGCCGCGCTTTCGCGCGGCGTTTTTTCATTCGGCGTACTCAGCGTGTAATTTCAGCGTGCCGGGTATGCAACGTTACAGCATGCCGGAGCCGAAGATCTCCGTGTGGATACGCGAAGCATCGACGCCGCGGGCAATCAGCGCCTCGCGCTGTTCGCGCATGAACGCCACGGGGCCGCACAGGTAGTAGTCGGCGTCGGGCTGCAGCACATCCGCTTCGATGCGACCGATATCGATGCGTCCTTCGAAGTCGTAGTCCACGCCCTGGCGGTCGTTTGTACCGACTTCTTCGTAGAACACCGCACGCCTGACGTTCGGGTACTCGGACACTGCATGACGCAGAAAGTCGCGGAATGCGTGCACCTTCGCGTTACGGCACGCGTGCACGAAAGTCACCTTGCGCTCGCTGCGCTCGGCGATCAGCGTGGAGAGCATCGACTTCATCGGCGTGATGCCCACGCCGCCGCTCAACAGCACGACCGGCGAGGTCTTCTTGCGATCGAGCGTGAACTCGCCCATCGGCGCGCTCACGTGCACCACCGCGCCTTCTTCCACGCCGTCATGCATGATGTTCGACACGTGGCCCGGCTGCGCTTCGCCGCGGCCAGCCTCGCGCTTCACCGAGATGCGCAGCCACTTGCCGTGGGGCGCGTCCGAGAGGCTGTACTGACGCGGCTGGTCCACACCGAGCTTGTCGACGAAACGCGTCACGCTCACGTACTGGCCCGGCTCGAAGCCGCCTGCGGATGCACCGTCGGCCGGGGCGAGATAGAACGAGGTGATCTCGTCGCTTTCGACTTGCTTGCGCATCACCTTGAACGGACGGAAGCCGCTCCACGAAGCACCCTCGTACAGCTTCGCCTCGGTACCGATCATGATGTTCGCGAGTTGCTCGTAAGCCACGGCCCAGGCGTCGAGCGTGGGCTGATCCACGGCGTCGCCGAGCACGTCCACGACGGCGCCGAGCAGATGGCGGCCGACGATCGGATAGTGCTCCGGACGGATGTTCAGGCTCGCGTGCTTGTGCGCGATGTGCGTGACCGCGCCGCCGAGCGCGCCCAGATTGTCGATGTTCGCCGCGTAGGCGTACACCGCGCGGGCGAGCGTTTCGGGCTGGCTGCCGCTTTGCTGATGCGTCTGGTTGAAGATGTTCTTGAGCTCGGGGTGCGCGGCGAACATCCGCTTGTAGAAATGCTTGGTGATCGTGGCGCCGTGCTCGGCGAAAACGGGCGCAGTGGCCTTCACGCGGGCCATCTGGTCGGCGGTGAGCGCAGTCATATACGGCTTCTCCGTGGTAAAGATGCACACAAGATACATCTTTAATGCGACAGGCCGACCCAGGCATTTTGTCGCACCCCAGCAATTTCCCGATTGCGCCGGCCGTGAAGGCGCGCCGGATGGCCTTGGAGCGCGCTTCGGCAACGCTTTTGCGGTGCGGGAAACAGTCTGTTCCGGACGATGGCGGTGCGATTGGACGCTAGACGCCACCTTGAAGCGCACATCGGCCGGGCGGGGCGACAGGCGCTCGCGCCCTTTTATGCCTTACGCGCCCCCGCCCTCGCGCTTTTCCGCGCCCCGATCGTGCCGCCAGAGCACGTCGCTACCGCCCGCGGCCCGGTTGAGCACGCGCGCGAGCACGAACAGCAGGTCGGAGAGCCGGTTGACGTAGCGGCGCGGCGTATCGGCGAGCGGCGGGCCCGAGTTCGCCGAGGCGCCCAGTGTGACGACCGCGCGCTCGGCGCGCCGGCATACGGTGCGGCACACGTGCGCGAGTGCCGCCGCCCGCGAGCCGCCTGGCAGGATGAATTCCTTGAGTGGCGGCAGCGTGGCGTTGTAGTGCTCGAGCCAGCCATCGAGCCGCGCGAGGTGTTCGTCGGTCACGAGCGTGTGGCCCGGCATGCACAATTCGCCGCCCAGATCGAACAGGTCGTGCTGGATTGCGACGAGCGCGTCTCGCACGTCATCGGGGAGCGTTTCACACAGCAACACGCCGATCTGCGAGTTCAGCTCGTCGACGTCGCCGATCGCGGCGATGCGCGCGTCGTCCTTGCGCACGCGGCTGCCGTCGCCGAGTCCGGTCGAGCCGTCGTCGCCGGTGCGCGTTGCAATCTTGCTCAGGCGATTGCCCATGTCGTGCTCTCCGAAGCTGTAGATTCGCGCAGGTCGCGCATCACGCGCGCCTGGCGCCGTGTATGTGCCCATGCCTGCCGGCCCCATTATAGGTGTCGTGCACCGCAGCATAAGGAGCGCGGCTTTGCGGCGCGGACGTTCAGCGTAAAATGGACCGAACCAGAAGCCATACCCATACGAAGGAGACACCCGCGTGAATCACCCCGCGCCGCCGGCCCTCGCACGCCGCCCGTTCCCCACCGAACTCCTCGATCAACTGCGCGGCGCGTTCGGCGAACGCGTCTCCACCGCCGAAGCCGTACGCGCCCATCACGGCCGCGACGAATCGCCCTTCGACCCGCAACTGCCCGACGCCGTGGTGTTCGCGCAGAGCACCGAGGACATCCAGACCATCGTCAAGCTGTGCGCCCGTCATGGCGTGCCGATCATTCCCTACGGCAACGGCTCGTCGCTCGAAGGTCACTTGCTGGCCGTGCAGGGCGGCGTGTCGATCGACCTCTCGCAGATGAACCGCGTGCTCTCGATCAACGCCGAAGATCTCACCGTGACCGTCGAGCCCGGCATCTCGCGCAAGCAACTCAATGAAGCGCTGCGCGACACGGGCCTGTTCTTCCCGATCGACCCGGGCGCCGATGCGAGCATCGGCGGCATGACGGCCACGCGCGCCTCGGGCACCAACGCCGTGCGCTACGGCACGATGCGCGAGAACGTGCTCGGCCTGAGCGCCGTGCTCGCCGACGGTCGCGTGGTCAAGACCGGCACGCGCGCACGCAAGTCGTCGGCGGGCTACGACCTCACGCGCCTGTTCGTCGGCTCAGAGGGCACGCTCGGCGTGATCACCGAAATCACGGTGCGGCTCTATCCGCAGCCCGAGGCCGTCTCGGCGGCGGTGTGCGCGTTCCCTTCGATGGCGGAGGCCGTGCGCACGGTGATCGAAACGATCCAGATCGGTGTGCCGATTGCGCGCGTGGAATTCATCGACTCGCTCGCGGTGCGCGCGATCAACAAGCATTCGAACCTCACGCTGCGCGAAAAGCACACGCTCTTCTTCGAATTTCACGGCACCGAGGCGGGCGTCGCGGAACAGGCGCAGCTCGTGCAGGAGCTTGCCGCGCAGCACGGCGGCGAAGGCTTCGAGTGGGCCACGCGCCCCGAGGACCGCAGCCGCCTGTGGAACGCGCGCCACAACGCCTACTTTGCGATGCTGCAGCTCAAGCCCGGCTGCCGCGCCGTGACGACCGACGTGTGCGTGCCGATCTCGCGCCTCGCCGAATGCGTGATCGAGACGGAAACCGATCTCAAGGCCTCGCCGCTGCCCTGCCCGATCGTCGGCCACGTGGGCGACGGCAACTTCCACGTGGCGATCCTGATCGACCCGGACAAGCCCGAGGAAATCGACGAGGCGGAGCGCCTGAATCACCGCATCGTGCAGCGTGCAATCGCGATGGACGGCACCTGCACCGGCGAACACGGTGTGGGCCTGCACAAGATGGATTTCCTCGTCGAAGAGCACGGCGCGGACACCATCGACACGATGCGCGCAATCAAGCACGCACTCGATCCGCACAACCTGATGAATCCGGGCAAGATCTTCAGCTGGGCGGTGTAACCGACAAGCGCTGAGAAGCGCACTCAAGCGCAACAGACGGGAGGAGACATGAACGCACCCGAGGCGAACTTGCCCGAGCTGAGCCCGGAAGCGCTCGCGCAACGCCAGCGCGAGGTGGTCCAGGCGTTGATGGCCGTGCTGCCGGCGCATTGCCTGCTGCATCGCGAGGAGGACACCGTCGCCTACGAGTGCGACGGCCTTGCCGCCTACCGGCGGCTGCCGCTCGCCGTGGCGCTGCCGGAGACCGAGTCGCAGGTGCAACGCATCGTGCAGATCTGCCGGCGCCTCGACGTGCCGGTCGTGCCGCGCGGCGCGGGCACCGGCCTCTCGGGCGGCGCCATGCCGATCCGGCACGGCATCGTGCTTTCGCTCGCGCGCTTCAAGCGCATTCTCGAAGTCGATCCGTACGCGCGCACGGCTACCGTGCAGCCGGGCGTGCGCAATCTGGCCGTTTCCGAAGCGGCGGCGCCCTTCGGCCTTTACTACGCGCCCGACCCTTCGTCGCAGATCGCCTGCACGATAGGCGGCAACGTTTCGGAGAACTCGGGCGGCGTCCATTGCCTCAAGTACGGCCTCACGGTGCACAACGTGCTGCGCGTGCGCGCCGTGACGATGGACGGCGAGATCGTCGAATTCGGCTCGCTCGCGCCCGATGCACCGGGCCTCGACCTGCTCGCGGTGATGATCGGCAGCGAAGGCATGTTCGCGATCGTGACCGAGGTGACCGTCAAGCTGATTCCGCGCCCGCAAACCGCGCAGGTCATCATGGCGAGCTTCGACGACGTCGTGAAAGGCGGCGACGCCGTGGCGGGCATCATCGCCTCGGGCATCATTCCGGCGGGCCTCGAAATGATGGACAAGCCGGCCACGCGCGCCGTGGAAGAGTTCGTCAATGCGGGCTACGACCTCGACGCCGCCGCCATCCTGCTGTGCGAGGCCGACGGCACGCCCGAGGAAGTCGCCGACGAGATCGCGCGCACGACCACGGTGCTGCGCGAGCATGGCGCCACGCGCATCCAGATCTCGCGCACCGAGGAAGAACGCCTGCGCTTCTGGTCGGGCCGCAAGAATGCGTTTCCGGCCGCGGGCCGCATCTCGCCCGACTACTACTGCATGGACGGCACCGTGCCGCGCCGCGCGATCGGGCCGCTGCTTGCGCGCATCCACGAGATGGAAAAGCAGTATGGACTGCGCTGTATCAACGTCTTCCATGCCGGCGACGGCAACATGCACCCGCTCATTCTCTTTAACGGCAACGACCTCGACGAATGGCACCGCGCCGAGGCTTTCGGCTCGGACATTCTCGAAACCTGCGTCGAACTGGGTGGCACCGTGACGGGCGAGCACGGTGTGGGCATCGAGAAGATCAATTCGATGTGCGTGCAATTCTCGCCGCAGGAGCGCGACGCGTTTCATGCGGTAAAACACGCGTTCGACCCGGCCAGGCTGCTCAACCCCGACAAGGGCATTCCCACGCGGGCGCGCTGTGCCGAGTACGGGCGCATGCACGTGCGCGGGAATCTGCTGCCGCACCCCGAGTTGCCGCGCTTCTGACAGACGCGCAAACGCGCACCCGGCACCGCGCCGTCTATGCATATCGCGTGACCCGAATGAGGGTCCGCTCCGGGTTGTCAGGCGAGGTTCGCTCAGTACAATCGAACGAACCATATAACGAACGAGCGCGACCATCACGACATGGAAGAGGACGACATCGTCTCGGACTGGTCCGAACGCATCCGGGCGGCGAGCGCGGATGGGCGGGCGCTGCGCATCCGCGGCGGGGGCACCAAGGACTGGTACGGCCAGTCGCTCGAAGGCGAGATTCTCGACACGCGCGCGCACCGCGGCATCATCGCGTACGACCCGGCCGAACTGGTGATCACGGCGCGCGCCGGCACACCGCTTGCGGAAATCGAAACGGCGCTTGCGGCCCACGGCCAGATGCTCGCATTCGAGCCGCCGCACTTCGGCGCCCAGGCCACCCTGGGCGGTTGCATTGCCGCAGGCATTGCGGGGCCGCGGCGGGCGAGCGCGGGCGCAGCGCGCGACTTCGTGCTGGGCGCGGTGCTCATGAACGGCCACGGCGAAGTGCTGCATTTCGGCGGCCAGGTCGTGAAGAACGTGGCGGGCTACGACGTTTCGCGGCTCATGGCGGGCTCGCTCGGCACGCTCGGCCTGCTGCTGGAGCTTTCGGTGAAGGTGCTGCCGGCGCCGCAAGCGGAAACCACGCTCAAGTTCGACATGAACGGCACCGACGCCGTGCGCAAGCTCAACGAATGGGGCGGCCGGCCGCTGCCGATGACGGCGAGCGCCTGGCGCAACGGCACGCTCGCGGTACGCCTCGCGGGTGCGGAAGCCGCGGTGAAGACAGCCCGCGCGAGCCTGGGCGGCGAAGTGGTGGACGCCGTGGAGGCCGAACGCTTCTGGGCGGGCCTGCGCGAGCAGACCGATCCGTTCTTTGCGTCGATTGCGCCCAACGCAGCGCTGTGGCGGCTCGCGCTGCCCTCGATCGCGGAGCCGCTGCAACTGCCGGGCGCGCAACTCATGGAGTGGGGCGGCGCGCAGCGCTGGTGGATCACGGAAACCGACGCGCAAACGGTGCGTATCAGCGCGAAGCAAGCCGGCGGTCACGCCACGATGTTCCGCACGGGGCGCGACTACGACCGCAGCGCGGGCGTCTTCACGCCTTTGCCCGCGCCGCTCATGAGGATCCATCGCGGCCTGAAAGCCGCCTTCGACCCGGCCCGCATCTTCAATCGCGGCCGGCTGTATTCCGACTTCTGACGATACCCACACGCGGCGATGCAGACGAACCTCGCGGACTTCATACGCAACACCCCCGACGGCGACGAAGCCGACGCGATCCTGCGCAAGTGCGTGCATTGCGGCTTCTGCACCGCGACCTGCCCGACCTATCAGTTGCTCGGCGACGAGCTGGACGGCCCGCGCGGGCGCATCTATCTCATGAAGCAGATGGTGGAAGGCGCGCCGGTCACGAAAAGCACGCTCACGCACCTCGACCGCTGCCTCACGTGCCGCAGTTGCGAGACCACCTGCCCTTCCGGCGTGCAGTACGGGCGCCTCGTGGAAGTGGGCCGCAAGCATGCCGAACAGATGGTGAAGCGGCCGCTGCGCCAGCGCGTCATGCGCCGCCTGCTCGCGGGCCTGCTGCCGCGCCGCGCCCTCTTCACACCGGCCATGCGCCTCGGCCAGCAGGTGCGGCCGCTTCTGCCCAAGCGCCTGCGCGACAAGGTGCCCGTGCGCCAGCGCTCGCTTGCGTGGCCCACGGCGAGGCACGCGCGCAAGATGCTGATGCTGCAAGGCTGTGTGCAGCCCTCCATGATGCCCAACATCAACATCGCGACCGCGCGCGTGCTGGACGCGCTCGGCATCGAAACGATCGTCGCGCCGCAATCGGGCTGCTGCGGCGCGATCCGCCTGCATATGGGCTACGCCGACGACGCGCTCGACGACGTGCGCGCGAACATCGACGCCTGGTGGCCTTACATCGAGCAAGGCGCGGAAGCGATCGTGATGAACGCCTCGGGCTGCGGCGCGACGGTGAAGGAATACGCGCACCTGCTGCGCGACGATCCGGCCTATGTGGAGAAAGCGCGCCGTGTGGTCGAGCTCACCCGCGATCTTTCGGAGCTGCTGCCCGCGTTCGAAGAACAGCTCGTGGCCACGACGCGGCGGCGCGGCATCAAGACGGTGGCCTGGCATCCTCCCTGCACGCTGCAGCATGGCCAGCAGTTGCGCGGCGGCGTGGAAAGGCTGCTCACCGCGCTCGGACTCGACGTGCGCCTGCCCGCCGACAGTCATCTTTGCTGCGGCTCCGCCGGCACCTATTCGATCACGCAGCCGCGCCTTTCCTATACGCTGCGCAACCAGAAAGTGGACCGGCTGCAGGCGCTGGAGCCGCAATTGATCGTCTCCGCCAACATCGGCTGCATCACGCACCTGCAAAGCGGCACGGCGATTCCGGTCACGCACTGGATTGAACTGGTCGAACATATGCTGGCGACGAATTGAGTCCATCGGGAACGGCACCAGCGTAACGAGACGCACGGCGCGCCGACAGTCGGCCATTCGGTATAGCCTTTCTGGCCAGTGTTTCGCGCCGCGCGCAGTCCGTATAATGGCCGTCGTTCTGTCCGTTTTGGATCCAAAAAGGCGGCGTGCGCCCTTTCACGCGCCGGCCTTCAAGCCCGATGACCGATCTCTCCCATAATCTCGAAGCTGTCCGCGAGCGCATCGCCGCCGCCGCCCGCAACGCCGGCCGCGACCCGCAAAGCGTGGCTCTGCTCGCGGTTTCGAAAACCTTTCCTGCGCAGGACGTGCGCGCCGCTCACGCTGCCGGCCAGCGCGCGTTCGGCGAGAACTACGTGCAGGAATCCGTGGACAAGATCGAGGCGCTCGCCGACTTGCGCGCGAGCATCGAATGGCATTTCATCGGGCCACTCCAATCGAACAAGACA
Organism: Paraburkholderia sp. BR10937; assembly: GCF_040965695.1. Classification (NCBI taxonomy): domain Bacteria; kingdom Pseudomonadati; phylum Pseudomonadota; class Betaproteobacteria; order Burkholderiales; family Burkholderiaceae; genus Paraburkholderia; species Paraburkholderia sp. BR10937. The sequence continues at coordinate 63,628 of NZ_JBFRCL010000011.1, read as the reverse complement.
CGCCCCGTAGCCGAGCGTTTCGACTGGGTCCATTCGGTCGATCGTCTGAAGATTGCCGAACGCCTTTCGGCGCAGCGTCCCTCCGGCATGGCGCCGCTCAACGTCTGCCTGCAGGTCAACGTGAGCGGCGAGGCCAGCAAGAGCGGCGTCACCCCACAGGAAGCGCAGCAGGTCGCGCGCCAGATCGCCGCCCTGCCCAACCTGCGCCTGCGCGGGCTCATGTCGATTCCCGAGCCGGAAACTTCGCTCGAGGCGCAACGCGCGCCGCACCGCCAGCTGCGCGAGCTGTTCGAAGCGCTACGCGCAGATGGCCTCGCGCTCGACACGCTCTCCATGGGCATGTCAGCCGACCTCGAAGCCGCGGTGCTCGAAGGCGCGACGATCGTGCGCGTCGGCACCGCGATTTTCGGCGCGCGCGACTACTCTCACTGATTCCCTGAACGACTCCATCACCATGAAAATTGCCTTCATCGGCGGCGGCAACATGGCCGCCGCACTCATCGGCGGCCTGATCCGCAAGGGCGTTCCCGCCGACAACCTCTACGCGATCGATCCGAACGAGGACGCCCGCAAGCGCAGCGCCGAGCAGTTCGGCGTGCGCAGCGGCGCCGCCGCGGACGGCGCGCTCGCGTCGTACGACGCGGTCCTGATCGCCGTGAAGCCGCAAATCGCCAAGGCCGTGGCCGAAGGCATCGCCCCGCACCTGGGCGCCCATCAGGTCGTCATCAGCATCATGGCCGGTATTCGCATCGACGATCTCTCGCGCTGGCTGAACGGCCACGCGCGCGTCGTGCGCACGATGCCGAACACGCCCGCGCTGATCGGCATGGGCGCAACCGGCCTCGTCGCGAGCAGCGGCGTGGACGCCGCGGGCCGCCAGCTCGCCTCGGATGTGCTCGGCGCAGTCGGCCAGACGGTCTGGTTCGACGACGAAGCGAAGATCGACGCGGTCACGGGCATCTCGGGCAGCGGCCCGGCCTACGTGTTCTACTTCATCGAAGCGCTCGAAGAAGCGGCGCGCCAGCTCGGCATGGACGAGCAGCAAGGCCGCGCGCTCGCCATCGCCACGTTCACGGGCGCAGCGCAGCTGGCGCTGCAATCGGACGAGCCGCCCGCCGTGCTGCGCGAGCGCGTGACCTCCAAGGGCGGCACGACCGCCGCCGCGCTGGCGTCGTTCGACGCTTCGGGCGTGAAGGCCGCCATCGTCAAGGGCGCGCTCGCGGCCGATGCACGCGCAAAGGAAATGGGCGAGGAATTCGGCAAGCAGTAAGCGCACCGCCGTCCAGATAGAAAAAGCGCCGGGTGTGTCATGCACCCGGCGCTTTTTTCGTCGATCTGGCCTCAGAGTCCCGCGACGGCGTAATGGGCCGCGATCCCCACGAACAGCGCGCCGCCCAGCCAGTTGTTGTGGCGAAACGCGGCGAAGCACGGCATGCGTTCGCGGTTCTTGATGAGCGTGTAGTGGTAAATGGCGCAGCCCACGGCGGCCGCCCAGCCGAGCCAGTAGAGCCAGCCGAAGCCGAGCGTCACGCCCACCCACACGTAAATGCCGAGCGTGGCCGCATAGCAGAGCATGATCGCGAGCACGTCAAAGCGGCCGAACGTGAGCGCCGAGGTGCGAATGCCGATCTTGATGTCGTCGTCGCGATCGACCATCGCGTATTCGGTGTCGTAGGCCACCGACCAGAACACGTTCGCGGCCAGCATGATCCACGCGAGCGCCGGCACGTGATCCTGCACGGCGGCGAATGCCATGGGAATGCCGAAGCCGAACGCGATGCCCAGATACGCCTGCGGAATCGCGAAAAAGCGCTTGGTGAACGGATACGACGCCGCCACGAACAGCGCCACGACCGAAAGCTGCTTCGTCAGCGCATTGAGCGGCAGGATCAGCAGGAACGACACGAGCGCGAGGCCCGCGGCAATCGCCACCGCTTCCCAGGCGCGGATGCGGCCCGACGTGATGGGGCGCTCGGCCGTGCGCTTCACGTGGCGGTCGAAATCGCGGTCGGCGTAGTCGTTGATCGCGCAGCCCGCCGAGCGCATCAGCACGGTGCCGAGCGTGAATATGATCAGCAGCGAGAGGGGCGGATGGCCGTCCGAGGCGATCCACAGCGCGTTGAGCGTCGGCCACAGCAGCAGCAGGCTGCCGATCGGCTTGTCCATGCGGACGAGCCGCAAATAGAGCGGGAGTCGGGCGAACATGATCGGGGCGGGAAAAGCGATGCCGCTATTGTAGGCCAGGGCGGCGCGCCGTCGCCGCGAGCCGCACCCGCGCAAAAACAAATGCCCGCCGGACATCCGGCGGGCCTTTCATCGTATTGATCGTGCCTCAGGTGCAGCGCCCCGGGCGCCGCATCGGCATCAGGCCAGCAGCGAGCGCAGCATCCACGCGGTCTTTTCGTGCGTCTGCATGCGTTGCGTGAGCAGGTCGGCGGTCGGTTCGTCGTTGGCCGCTTCCGTCGCCGGGAAGATCGCGCGCGCGGTGCGCACCACGGCTTCCTGGCCTTCCACCAGCTGGCGGATCATGTCTTCAGCGGCCGGCACGCCGTCCGCTTCGGGAATCGACGACAGCTTCGCGAAATCCTTGTAGCTGCCCGGCGCATGCACGCCCAGCGCACGAATACGCTCGGCAATGGCGTCCACGGCCAGCGCGAGTTCGTTGTACTGCCCTTCGAACATCAGATGGAGCGTGTTGAACATCGGCCCCGTGACGTTCCAGTGGAAGTTGTGCGTCTTCAGATACAGCGTGTAGGTGTCCGCGAGCAGGCGCGAGAGACCGTCCGCGATCTTCTTGCGATCCTTGTCGCTAATGCCGATATTCACGTGCTGTACGGTTGCTTTTTTGGCCATGACGACTCCTTGTGTAGCAGTGAGACTACGCGTGCTTGACGATCCGGTTGTGCCCGCCTGCGCCTTGAAAAACCGGCGCGCGAACACTCGATCGGTCGTCAGTGTAGCCTGGAAAGTTCAGAAAGCCCGCTCATCCGACCCTACTGCCCAGCAACGTACCCGGCTCATTCAGTGCCCTGCCAGGTGCGCGAAGGCTTGCGTGGCGATCGCCACGAAACCGCTCGCCACGATCGCAAAGCCCACCACCCGGCGCACGATCTGCGTGCCTTGTGCGCGCGTGCGCGCCATCGCGGCCGCATTTCCTGGTCCCATGGTCTTGAGGGTCATCGTCATCGTTCGGGTCATGGTCGTACTCCTGTGGTCGTTCCTCGAAGTCCTGCTTCAGGCGCGGCTCGCTGTCTGAACGTTGTGACAACAAACCGCGCCCGCGTCCTTACTTGGCCAGCTTCGCGATCGCGTCGATCACGCCTTGCGCATATGCCGGATCGGCGCGGCGGAAGTGCTCGATCTGACGCTCCACGATCTCCGCCGGCACGCCGTTGATATGCCGCGCGATGTTCGCGAAGAGCCGCTCGCGCTGGCCCGCATCGAACAGCCGGAACAGCGCGCCCGGCTGGCTGTAGTAGTCGTCGTCTTCGCGGTGATCGTAGTGATCGACCGCACCGGCCGCGAGCGGCGGCTCACCGGCCTGCGGACGCTGCGCGAAGTCGCCGAAACGGCTCGGTTCGTAGTTCACGCTGCCGCCCAGGTTGCCGTCGGTGCGCATTGCGCCGTCGCGATGGAACGAGTGAAACGGGCAGCGCGGCGCGTTCACCGGAATCTGGTGATGGTTCACGCCGAGGCGATAGCGCTGCGTGTCGCCATACGAGAACAAACGCCCCTGCAACAAGCGATCCGGCGAGAAGCCGATGCCCGGCACCACGTTCGCCGGCGTGAAGGCGGCCTGCTCGACATCGGCGAAATAGTTCTGCGGATTGCGGTTCAGCTCGATCGTACCGACGTCGATCAGCGGATAGTCCTTGTGCGGCCAGATCTTCGTGATGTCGAACGGGTTGTACGGCACCTTCGCGGCATCGGCCTCGGGCATCACCTGAATGCGGAAATGCCACTTCGGGAAATTGCCCTTTTCGATCTCGTTGAAGAGATCGCGCTGCGCCGATTCGCGGTCCTGAGCAATCACCTGCGCGGCTTCGGCATCGCTGTAGTTCTCCACGCCCTGCGCCGACTTGAAGTGGAACTTCACGTAGAAGCGCTCGTTATTCGCGTTGATGAACGAGAACGTGTGCGAGCCGAAACCGTGCTGCTGACGATAGTTCTTCGGAATGCCGCGATCGCTCATGAGGATCGTCACCTGATGCAGCGACTCCGGATGACGCGACCAGAAGTCCCACGCGGCCACGTTGCTGCGCATGTTGGTGCGCGGATCGCGCTTTTGCGTGTGGATGAAGTCCGGGAACTTGAGCGGATCGCGAATGAAGAACACCGGCGTGTTGTTGCCGACGATGTCCCAGTTGCCCTCTTCCGTGTAGAACTTGATCGAGAAGCCGCGCACGTCGCGCTCGGCATCGGCCGCGCCGCGCTCGCCCGCCACGGTCGAAAAGCGGATGAAGAGCGGCGTTTCCTTGCCGACTTCGCCGAACACTTTCGCCTTCGTGTAGCGCGAGATGTCGTGCGTGACCTTGAGCGTGCCGAACGCGCCCGAGCCCTTCGCGTGCACGCGGCGCTCGGGGATCACTTCGCGGTCGAAATGCGCGAGCTTTTCGAGCAGCCACACGTCCTGCAGCATCACGGGGCCGCGCGGACCGGCGGTGAGCGAGTTCTGGTTATCGACGACGGGTGCGCCGGCTGCCGAGGTGAGAGTACGGTCGGTCATGCTGGATTCCTTCCTTGCTTGCGTGTGTGTTCTGGAATTCGGTGAAATCTGTGCCGGGATGGCGCGAGGCCGTCAGGCGGACAGCGCGCGGTCGACGAGCAGCGAGAACCACACGGTGCGAAGGCCAGAATGGGCGCGTGCCGACGTGCTGGGAATGTTCGGGGTGGTGGTTTGCATCGCTTCCTCCAGGGGTTTCCGGTTGGGATCGGTTTGAGGAAACTTTAGCAACAACTATCGATATCTGTAATTTGATTTATTCAATCTATCGAATAGACGCTGATTATTGGGGTCGCAAGGAATGTAAGGCTGGGGATTGGTGGCGCGGGCGAAAGCCGCGCCGAAGGGGAAAACGCGCCGCGCAGCCCGAAAGCGCACGGCGCGATGGCCGTCAGGCCGCCTCGGCCGGCGCCTCGATCTTTTTCACGCCGGGCAGCTCGCAGGCGTGAATGGCGTCGACGATCGCCTCGATCGCCGGCATGCGCGTGAAGCTCTTGCGCCACGCGAGCACCACGCGGCGGTCCGGCACGGGTTCGTCGAACGGCACATAGGAAAGCAGCCCGGAATCCACGCCGCCCGCGTGCGGCTTCACCTCGGTCACCGACATGCGCGGCAGCACGGTAATGCCCACGCCGCTCGCAACCATATGACGAATGGTCTCCAGCGACGAGCCTTCGAACGTCTTCTGGATGCCGTCGGCGTTCTGCGAGAAGCGCATCAGTTCCGGGCACACGCCCAGCACGTGGTCGCGGAAGCAATGTCCGCTGCCGAGCAGCAGCATGGTTTCCTGCTTGAGGTCGTCCGGGTCGATCTTTGGGCGCTGTTCCCATGCATGGCCCGAAGGCAGCGCCACGACGAACGGCTCGTCATAGAGTGGCCGCAGCGTGAGGCCGGTTTCGGGGAACGGCAGCGCCATGATCGCCACGTCGATCTCGCCCTGCTTGAGCAGCTCGATGAGCTTGAGCGTGTAGTTCTCCTGGAGCATGAGCGGCATTTGCGGCACGCGCTTGATCATCTGCTTGACGAGCGTGGGCAGCAGGTAGGGCCCGATCGTGTAGATCACGCCCAGGCGCAGCGGCCCGACGAGCGGGTCCTTGCCCTGCTTGGCGATTTCCTTGATCGCGAGCGTCTGTTCGAGCACGCGCTGGGCCTGCGTGACGATCTGCTCGCCGATGGGCGTCACGCTTACCTCGCTCGTGCCGCGCTCGAAGATCTGCACGTTCAGTTCGTCTTCGAGCTTCTTGATGGCGACCGAAAGGGTCGGCTGGCTCACGAAGCAGGCTTCCGCGGCCCGTCCGAAGTGGCGCTCTCGAGCTACCGCGACAATGTATTTCAATTCAGTGAGCGTCATTCGGGGACCAATCAAAAAGGTGAATCAATAGTTTGTAGTTATACACCTATGGCGGTGATTCGCCAATAATCAACACCCCTATGCGGGGCGTGATCAGCGCAAAAGGGTCAGACGGCGCAGGCGCGCGCAGGTTCCACGCAATGGACTCGCAGTTGAACCAGTTACGCTTTCAGATACTGCTCGCGGGCACCGAGCCAACGGTTCAGGTGCTGCGTGACGACGAGCGGAAACTCGTGCAGCAGCCGCTCGGCGGCGCCGCGAGCGGGCTCGATGAGCCACGCGTCGGTCTCGAGGTTCGCGAAGCGCAGCATCGCCGCGCCAGATTGACGCGCGCCCAGGAATTCGCCGGGGCCGCGGATTTCGAGGTCCTTGCGTGCGATCTCGAAGCCGTCGGTGGTCTCGCGCATGGTTTGCAGGCGCGCGCGGCCCGTGAGCGACAACGGCCCGGTATAGAGCAGCACGCACACCGAAGCGGCGCTGCCCCGCCCCACGCGCCCGCGCAACTGGTGCAATTGCGCGAGGCCGAAGCGCTCGGCGTGCTCGATCACCATCAGCGACGCGTTGGGCACGTCCACGCCCACTTCGATGACCGTCGTCGCCACGAGCAGCTGCACCTCGTTGCGTGAAAACGCATCCATGACGGCGGCCTTGTCCGTGGAAGCGAGGCGGCCGTGCACGAGGCCCACGGTGAGTTCCGGCAGCGCAGCCACGAGCGTTTCGTATGTCTCGACGGCCGTTTGCAGCTGCAGCGTCTCGCTTTCCTCGATCAGCGGACATACCCAGTACACCTGACGACCCGTGAGCGCCGCCGCGCGCACGCGTGCAATCACTTCCTCGCGACGCGCGTCGGAAATGAGCTTCGTGAGGATCGGCGTGCGGCCGGGCGGCAGCTCGTCGATGGTGGAGACGTCGAGGTCCGCGTAGTAGGTCATGGCGAGCGTGCGCGGGATCGGCGTGGCCGACATCATCAGCTGATGCGGCTGGAACTCGCGCTTCGTTTCATCGGGAGACTTCGCGTTCTGCGCCTTGGCGCGCAGCGCGAGCCGCTGCTCGACGCCGAAGCGATGCTGCTCGTCGACGATCACGAGGCCAAGCCGCGCGAATTCCACGGCCTCCTGAATGATCGCGTGCGTGCCGATCACGAGCTGCGCCGTGCCGAGCGCCGCGGCTTCGAGCGCCGCGCGCTTTTCCTTCGCCTTGAGGCTGCCCGCGAGCCACGCCACCTGCACGCCAAGCGGCTCGAGCCAGCCGCGCAGCTTGCGCGCGTGCTGTTCCGCGAGGATTTCGGTGGGCGCCATGAGCGCGGCCTGGTAGCCCGCGTCAATGGCCTGCGCCGCCGCGAGCGCCGCGACCACGGTCTTGCCGCTGCCCACGTCGCCTTGCAGCAGGCGCTGCATGGGGTGCGGCTGTTCGAGATCGTGCGCAATTTCCGCCACCACGCGCTCCTGCGCGCCCGTGAGCGTGAACGGCAGCGCGCCACGCAGACGCGCGAGCAGCGTCCCGTCGCTCTTGCGCCCCGCGACATGGCGCGCCATCGCGGGCGCGGCGCGCGTGCGGCGCTCTTCGTGCGCGCGCTTGAGCGACAGTTGCTGCGCGAGCAGTTCCTCGAACTTGATGCGCGTCCACGCAGGATGCGTGCCGTCGATCAGCTCGTGCTCGTCGGCGTTCACCGGCGGGTGGTGCAGCGTCTTCACGGCGTCCATCAAGGGCGGCAGATTCAGCGGCTCCATGAACTCGTGCGCGACCGTATCGGGCAGCAGTTCGGGCAGATGCGCACGCGAAAGCGCGTTGTCGATCGCCTTGCGCAGATACGCCTGGCTCACGCCCGCCGTGGACGGATACACGGGCGTGAGCGCCTGCGGCAGCGGCGCGTCGCCCTCCACGACCTTCACCGCCGGATGCACCATCTCCATGCCGAAGAAGCCGCCGCGCACGTCGCCGCGCACGCGCAGGCGCTTGCCGATCGCCATCTGCGTGACCTGCGAGCCGTAGAAGTTCAGGAAGCGCAAATGGAGCTGGTCGCCGTTGTGATCCTCGAGCTTCACGACGAGCTGGCGGCGCGGCCGGTAGGCGATCTCGTTGTCGAACACCACGCCTTCGGTTTGCGCGATGCCGCCCGGCAGCAGTTCGCCGATGGGCGTGAGCGTGGTTTCGTCCTCGTAGCGCATCGGCAGATGCAGCACGAGATCGATGTCGCTGCGCAGACCGAGTTTGGCGAGGCGGTCGGCGGTTTTGGCGAGCCTGGGCTTGTCTTTGGCGGCGGCTTTTTCCACGGCTTTTTCTGCGGCCGGGTCCGCCGACTTCTTCGCGGCGCGTTTGCGCGCGGGAGGTGCAGCCCCTGGCGCCGCGTCCGCTTGCCGCTTGCGCGCGCCGTCCTCGGGCACGCGCGCGTCGTCGGACGCCTCGCTCGCGGAATCGGCTTCGGACATCAATCGGTTAACGGATGGGGGCATGGGCAGCTTCGCAAGTACAATATCGGCTTTCCGGCATGGCGCGGCGCGTGCAGCGCGACGGCCTCGGCCATCGGGCACGGCGCGCGCATCGCTGTCGCGCACGTCCCGCAATCATAGCCTTTCGTCGCGCACGATCGGCCATTGCAGCCGCTTTTTGGGGCGCAACCGCTTGACGGTTCGGCTCCGCAAAGCCGCCGCGCGCCGGGCCTCCGGCGCATTTCTGTTACTTCAGGCCGCATGTTCAAGCTTTCCGATTTCGATTTCGACCTCCCCGAGGAACTGATCGCGCAGACCGCCCTGCCCGAGCGCAGCGCGAGCCGTCTGCTGGAGGTCGATAACACGACGCAGTTACCGGGCCAACCCGCACGTCTGACCGACCGCCGCTTTTCCGACCTGCCCGCGTGCATCGCACCGGGCGACTTGCTCGTCTTCAACGATACCAGGGTGCTGAAGGCGCGTTTCTTCGGCCAGAAGGCCAGCGGCGGCAAGATCGAGGTGCTCGTGGAGCGCCTGACCGGCGCGCGCACGGCGCTCGCGCAGATCCGCGCGAGCAAGAGCCCGGGCCCCGGCACGGTGCTGCGCCTCGCCGATGCGTTCGAAGTGACGGTGGGCGAGCGCGTCGATCAGTTCTACACGCTGCACTTTCCCGACGACTGCCTCACGCTGATCGAGCAGCACGGCCGTCTGCCGCTGCCGCCCTACATCACGCACGACGCCGATGCGAGCGACGAAACGCGCTATCAAACGGTGTTCGCACAGAATCCGGGCGCGGTGGCCGCGCCCACGGCGGGCCTGCACTTCGACGACGCCCTGCTCGCGCAACTCGACGCGCAAGGCGTGGAGCGCGCCACGCTCACGCTGCACGTGGGCGCGGGCACGTTCCAGCCGGTGCGCGTGGAGAACATCGCCGAGCACAAGATGCATAGCGAGTGGTACGAGCTGCCGCCATCGCTCGTCGACAAGATCGCGGCCACGCGTGCGCGCGGCGGCCGAGTGATCGCGGTGGGCACGACCTCGATGCGCGCGCTCGAAGCCGCCGCGCGCGATGCCGACCGCGCAGGCCGCGCACTTGCGGCAACGCAGGCGGAAACCGATATCTTCATCACGCCGGGCTACCCGTTCCGCGTGGTAGACCGGCTCGTGACGAACTTCCACCTGCCGAAGTCCACGCTGCTGATGCTCGTTTCGGCGTTCGCGGGCATCGAAACGATACGCGCCGCGTACCGCCACGCGATCGCCGAACGCTATCGCTTCTTCAGTTACGGCGACGCGATGCTGCTGACCCGAACAGAGGACGCGCTCAACAAGTAACACACATGTTTCCCAAGCCTCCGAGCGACACATCGAACGCGCGGCGGCGTTTCATCATCTGCGCCGGACTGTTTTCCGGTGGCACAGGAGTCAACCGCATGACCGACGGTCATCAAAACAACGCACGCGCCGAACACGGCGCCTATCTGGGCGAACGCCCGCAAAACGGCCTCAAATTCGACCTGCTCGGCACCGACGGCCTCGCCCGCCGCGGCCGCGTCACGCTCAATCACGGCGTGGTGGAAACGCCGATCTTCATGCCCGTGGGTACCTACGGCACCGTGAAGGCCACGCAGCCGCGCGAGCTCGAAGAGATGAAGGCACAGATCATCCTCGGCAACACCTTTCACCTCTGGCTGCGCCCGGGCCTGGAAACGATCGAGGCGCACGGCGGCCTGCATCGCTTCATGGGCTGGAACCGGCCGATCCTCACGGATTCGGGCGGCTTCCAGGTTTTCTCGCTCGGCGACCTGCGCAAGATCTCGGAAGACGGCGTGCGCTTCGCCTCGCCCGTGAACGGCGACAAGCTGTTCCTCTCGCCCGAAGTGTCGATGCAGATCCAGAAGGTGCTGAACTCGGACATCGTCATGCAGTTCGACGAGTGCACGCCCTACGCGACCAACGGCGTGCCCACCACGCACAAGGAAGCCGCGGATTCGATGCGCATGTCGATGCGCTGGGCGCAGCGCTCGATCGACGAGTTCAACCGCCTCGGCAACCCGAATGCGCTGTTCGGCATCGTGCAGGGCGGCATGTTCGAGGACCTGCGCGACGAATCGCTCGCCGGCCTCTCGCAGATGCCGTTCCACGGCTACGCGATCGGCGGCCTTTCGGTGGGCGAACCGAAGGAAGACATGATGCGCGTGCTCGAACACATCGCGCCGAAACTGCCGGCCGACAAGCCGCACTACCTGATGGGCGTGGGCACGCCGGAAGACCTGGTGGCGGGCGTGGCATCGGGCGTCGACATGTTCGACTGCGTGATGCCCACGCGCAACGCGCGCAACGGCTGGATCTTCACGCGCTTCGGCGACATCAAGATCCGCAACGCCGTGCACCGCAATTCGCTGCGCCCGCTCGACGAACAATGCGGCTGCTACACCTGCCGCTACTTCACGCGCGGCTACCTGCACCACCTGCACCGCGTAGGCGAGATCCTCGGTGCGCAGCTCAACACGATCCACAATCTGCACTACTACCTGGAGCTGATGAGCGAGATGCGCGCGGCGATCGAGACGAAGACGTTCGCGGCGTTCCGCCAGCGCTTCGCCCAACAGCGCGCAAGTGGCGTGGATTGAGAGGGCGTCTCACGACGGCGCGTCACGTGCCGGCCGCGAAATATTACAATTACCTTTCGCAACGATGAAGCGGGCAAGGCACGCGGTCCGCCCGAGCCGCTCCGGTTTTCACGCGCATGCATGTCGCGTCGGGGCGGGATCCGGGATAAGCACTTGATCGCAAAGCCAATTTTGCGTCATCGTCGCGATGAATGCCGGTGGTAGAATAACCGGCTCGCTTTTTGATCGTAAAAAACGGAGAGACCAACGTGTCGTTCATTTCCAATGCCTTCGCGCAAGGCAGTGCAGCAGGTGGTGCCGAATCGAGCCTCATGAGCTTCCTGCCGCTCATTCTGATGTTCGCGGTGCTGTACTTCATCATGATCCGTCCGCAGATGAAGCGTCAGAAGGAACATCGCAACATGCTCGCGGCCATGGCCAAGGGCGACGAAGTGATCACGAGCGGCGGCATCGTCGGCAAGGTGACCAAGGTCAGCGAAGCCTACGTGGGCGTCGAAATCGCGGATGGCACGGAAATCACCGTGCAGAAGTCGTCGGTCTCGACCATCCTGCCGAAGGGCACGATCAAGTCGCTGTAAAGCTTCACGGTTTCCCCGAGGCCGTTGCCTCCGAAAGAACGGCCTCGCGCATCCGGCCCGCCCTCGCAGCCACTGACCAGCAAACGTCAATGCAGTTCGCCCCGAAGGCAACGCCGGACGCGCACGCAGCGCTTAAGGCCATTCCCCTCCCCCGTTGGGTCAACCAATGAACCGTTATCCCCTCTGGAAATATGTCGTGATGCTGGTGGCGCTCGTCATCGGCTTCGTGTACACATTGCCCAATTTCTTCGGCGAAGCGCCCGCGGTCCAGGTGTCGAGCGGTAAAGCCACCGTCAAGCTCGACTCGGGCACGCTCGCCCAGGTCGAAGCCGCGCTCGCCGCGAACAATATCCGCGCGACCGACGTGACGTTCGACAACTCGACGCTGAACGCGAACATCCGCGTGCGCGTCGCCGACACGGACACGCAGCTGCGCCTGAAAGACGCGCTGAACAAGGCGCTGAACGCCGACCTGAACGACCCGCAGTACATCGTCGCCCTGAACCTGCAGAGCGCCTCGCCGCGCTGGCTCACGTCGCTGCACGCACTGCCGATGTATCTCGGCCTCGACCTGCGCGGCGGGGTGCACTTCCTGCTCCAGGTCGACATGAACGGCGCGCTCAACAAGAAGCTCGACTCCGACGCTTCGGACGTGCGCACGCTTCTGCGCGACAAGAACATCCGCGACGGCGGCGTGAACCGCGTCAACCAGTCGGTGGTCGTCAATTTCGCCGACGCCGATACGGCCGAGCAGGCGCGCAAGGTCCTCGCGGGCTCGGGCGGCATCACCGAACTGCAGTGGACTTCGCAGAACAACCCCGAAGGCGGCGTGCAGCTCGTCGGCACGTTCACGCCGGCCGTGAAGACGGCGGTTCAGCAAGCCGCGCTCAAGCAGAACATCCAGACGCTGCACAACCGCGTGAACGAACTCGGCGTGGCCGAGCCCGTGATCCAGCAGCAAGGCGACGACCGTATCGTGGTCGAGCTGCCGGGCGTACAGGACACCGCCAAGGCGAAGGACATCATCGGCCGCACGGCGACGCTCGAAGCGCGCCTCGCCGACCCGATGGGCCTGCATCCGGACGTGAACGCGCCGGTGCCGCCGGGCGACGAGCTCTTCACGCAAGGCAACGCCGCGCCGGTGCTGCTGCGCAAGCAGGTGATCTTCACCGGCGACCGCATCATCGACGCCTCGGCGGGCTTTGACGAACACCAGCGTCCGTCGGTCAACATCCGCCTCGACTCGGCGGGCGGCCGCGCGGTGCGCGCCGTCTCGCGCGACAACATCGGCAAGCCGATGGCGATGGTGCTGTTCGAAAAGGGCAAGGGCGAAGTGCTGACGGTGGCGACCATCCAGTCGGAACTGGGCGACCGCTTCCAGATCACGGGCCAGCCCACGCCGCAGGCCGCCGCCGACCTCGCGCTGCTGCTGCGCGCAGGCTCGCTCGCCGCGCCGATGGACATCATCGAGGAACGCACGGTTGGCCCGAGCCTTGGCGCGGACAACATTCGCAAGGGCTTCGACTCGGTGATCTACGGCTTTGCCGCCATCGCCGTATTCATGATCGCCTACTACATGCTGTTCGGCGCGATCTCGATGATCGGCCTGTCGGTGAACCTGCTGCTGCTCGTGGCCGTGCTCTCCATGCTGCAGGCCACGCTCACGCTGCCGGGTATCGCGGCTATTGCGCTGGCGCTCGGTATGGCGATCGACGCGAACGTGCTGATCAACGAGCGCGTGCGCGAAGAGCTGCGCAACGGCGCGCCGCCGCAACTGGCCATCCAGAACGGCTACGCACATGCCTGGGCGACGATTCTCGACTCGAACGTGACCACGCTCATCGCCGGTCTCGCGCTGCTCGCGTTTGGTTCGGGCCCGGTGCGCGGCTTCGCGATCGTGCACTGTATCGGCATTCTCACGTCGATGTTCTCGGCCGTGTTCTTCTCGCGCGGTCTCGTGAACCTCTGGTACGGCGGCAAGAAGAAGCTCAAGTCGCTCGCAGTGGGTCAGGTGTGGCGTCCGGAGCCGGATGAAGGCACGCCCGCGCTCGCCGGCGCCGATGCCGGCACCGACACGGGCCGCGCCGTCGCCGCGACGGCCACGAAGCGTGAACCGGCCAGGGCCGGCGCCAAAGGCGCCGCGCGCGCCAAGCCGGTCGTGCGCCGCCGCGATGCCCAGGGCGGCACCGGCGGCTCCGGCAACAACACCGGCTCGTCCCGCTGATACGGAGTCAAGACCATGGAATTTTTCCGCATCCGCAAAGACATCCCGTTCATGAAGCACGCGTTGATCTTCAACGCGATCTCGCTCCTGACCTTCATCGCGGCGGTGTTCTTCCTCTTCCACCGCGGCTTGCACCTGTCGATCGAATTCACGGGCGGCACGGTCATCGAAGTGCAGTATCCGCAGGCGGTGCCGCTCGAGCCGCTGCGCGACTCGCTCACCAAGATCGGCTACGGCGACGCCCAGGTGCAGAACTTCGGCACCTCGCGCGACGTGCTGATCCGCCTGCCGCTCAAGCAGGGGCTGAGCTCCGCGCAGCAGAGCGACCAGGTGATGTCCACGCTCAAGGCGGCTGACCCGCAGGTCCAACTGCAGCGCGTGGAGTTCGTCGGCCCGCAGGTCGGCAAGGAGCTCGCCACCGACGGCCTGCTCGCGCTCGCCTGCGTGGTGGCGGGCATCGTCATCTACCTGTCGTTCCGCTTCGAATGGAAGTACGCCGTGGCCGGCGTGATCGCGAACCTGCACGACGTCGTGATCATTCTGGGTTTCTTCGCCTTCTTCCAGTGGGAGTTCTCGCTCTCGGTGCTCGCGGCGGTGCTCGCCGTGCTCGGCTACTCGGTGAACGAATCGGTCGTTATCTTCGACCGGATTCGCGAGACCTTCCGGCGCGAGCGCAAGATGAGCGTGACCGAAGTCATCAACCACGCCATCACCAGCACGATGTCGCGGACCATCATCACCCACGGCTGTACGCAGATGATGGTGCTCTCGATGTTCTTCTTCGGCGGCCCGACGCTGCACTACTTCGCCCTGGCGCTGACGGTGGGTATTCTCTTCGGCATCTACTCGTCGGTGTTCGTCGCGGCGGCGCTCGCGATGTGGCTCGGCGTGAAGCGCGAAGACCTCATCAAGGACAAGAAGGAAAAGTTCGATCCGAACGATCCGAACGCGGGCGCGCAGGTTTAAGCGGCGCACCAGAAAAAAAGCCGGTTCTAGCTAACCGGCTTTTTTTTCGTGCCTGCGCAACGGCCTTCGCCGCGCTGCCGCGCTTGCCTACTGCTTGATCCCTTCGGCCTGGATGTGCAGCGTGGTCTTCATCTTGAAGCCGTACTTCTTGCCCGAGTCCATGCCGAAGTCGTCGCGATTGAATGCGGCTTCGGCCTCCACGCCGCACACCTCGCGCTTGAGCACAGGGTGCTGGATGCACTTGAACGACGCGATCTCGAGCTTGAGCGGCCGCGTCACGCCGTGCAGCGTGAAGTCGCCGATCACCTCCCTGGGCGTGTCGCCATTGAAGACGATGCGCGTGCCCTTGTAGGTGGCCGTGGGGTACTTCGCCACATCGAGAAAGTCGTCGCCCACCAGGTGCTCGTCGAGCTGCGGATTACCGGTCTGGATCGACGCCGGATCGATCGTCACGTCCACGGTGCCCGTTTTGGCCGCGCGGTCCAGCGTGACCATGCCGGTGGTCTTCGTGAACTTGCCGCGCCACGTCGAAAGGCCGCCGAAGTGGTCGGCCTCGAAGCTCGGAAACGTGTGGTTCGGATCGAGCTGGTAAGTATCGGCGGCGTGCGCGGCGTGCGTCACCAGGGCGGCGAGCGACACGGCGCCCCCTGCGGCCATCAGTGCGAGCTTGTTCAATAGCGCCTCCTCGGAGTCGTCGATCTACTTGTGCGCGACGACGATATGAAATTTGATGAGCACTTCGTCGGCGACGATCGAGGTGTCCTTCCACTCGCCGGTGCCGATTTCGAAGGCAAGCCGGTGGATCGGCAACGTGCCGTCGAAGGTCTGCGTGCCGCCCTGCTGCGTGAGCACGACGGGCACGGCCACGTTCTGCGTGTGCCCCTTGATCGTCAGTTTGCCGCTCACGCTGTACTGGTTCGTTCCGGTCGGCGCGATGGCGGTCGAGACGAACGTTGCCTGCGGGAACGTCTTCGCGTCGAACCAGTCGGGCCCGCGCACGGAATCGTTGTAAGTCTGGTCTCCCAGATCATAGCTCGCCGTGTCGACCGTGATCTTCGCGCTGCCGCTCGCGGGTTTGGCCGGATCGAAGGCGATCTGCGCATCGAACTTCGTGAAGCTGCCCTGGACCGGTACGTTCATCTGGCGCGAGACGGCGACGATCGTGCTCTTCGCCGCGTCGAGCTGCGCATGGGCGGCCCCGCCCGCGAGCAGCGCCGCGGCGGCGCCGGTCCACACTGCCGCGGCCCCGACCGCCCGGCGCCACCGATAAGAACGAATCCACCTCGACAAGGCTTCCATGGTCGTCTCGCTTTGATTGCGTAGTCATTGACTGCGTGGATGGACAGCGGCCACCTTGCGCAGCCATGCATGCTCCATGCCCGAAAGATAATCCATATTGGGCGACTGCAAACCTCTGGAGATAAGGGCCGGGTCCCCACCGGGCTCGCACACGCTCACGGCACAAACGTGGCACACTTCGCAGCCCGTTCGCCGCCCACGCGAGCGCCGCGTGATCGGCCAACCCGCAGCCGCTCCCGCGGCAAGCCCCGGCGGCCGCCCCGTCGGGGGTCCGCGGCTCGTTCCGGCACGCCGCCGGGCGCGTTTGGTAACATGGCGCGAAGCGCTGTCGGCACCTTCCGGCCTGTGTGCCGCCGCAGCGCGTCCCTCGTTCACGTCGTTTTGCGTCACCTGCCCGCATGGCCCAGGACAAACTGATCGCGTGTCACGATTGCGACGCGCTCTACCGCAAACCGCGGCTGCTCGGCCGCCAGTCAGCGCGCTGCTCGCGCTGCGGCGCCACGCTCTACAGCAGCGCCGCGTCCCAGCTCGACCGCATCTGCGCCATCACGGTCGCGGCGCTCGTCACCTTCATCATCGCCCAGTCGTTCCCGATCATCGAGCTCGACGCGAACGGTATCACTACGGAGTCGAGCCTGTTCGGCGCCCTCGTGGTGCTGTGGCACGAGGACATGGAGATCATCGCGGTGATCGTGTTCTGCGCAACCATCCTCTTTCCGCTCACGGAGATGGTCGCGCTGCTCTATGTCCTGCTGCCGGTGCGGCGCGGCTTCATTCCACCGGGCTTCGACTACGTGCTGCGCTGCATCCAGTTCGTACGGCCCTGGGGCATGCTCGAGGTCTTCATGCTGGGCGTGCTCATCACCATCGTGAAAATGGTGAGCCTCGCGCGCGTGATTCCCGAAACCGCGCTCTTCGCCTTCGGCGCGCTCACGCTGATGTTCACCGTGGTCGTCACGTTCGATGCGCGCACGCTGTGGGACATCGCAGACGGCCTGCGCGACGCCGCCCGCGCGGCGCGCGAGGGCAGTGCGGGTCCGGGCGGCCTCGCCGACGACGCTGGCTCGGGCGGACCGCACACGCCGCATTCGCCCACCTCGCCATCACCGGCGCACCCGCTCTCCGAGCCCGAGATCCGCGAGCCCGGTACAGGCGCGCAAGACCCGGCGGCGCCGCGCGGCCGCCCGCTCCCCAAGGGGCCCCGATGAAATACCAGACCGCCAGCGACGCCGGCTACATCTCCTGCCACGCCTGCGGGCACGTGCAGCCGCATGTGCGCGCGCATGGCCACGTGCGCTGTGCACGCTGCGGCTCGCCCATGCACGAGCGCAACCCGGACAGCATCATGCGTACGTGGGCGCTCCTGATTGCCGCGGCGCTGCTCTACATCCCCGCGAACCTGCTGCCCGTGATGCATACGACCTCGCTCGTCGGCGACGAGGACGACACCATCATGAGCGGCGTGGTCTATTTCTGGACCTCGGGCGACTGGCCGCTCGCCGTGATCGTCTTTATCGCCAGTATTCTCGTGCCGATGCTCAAGCTCTCGGTGCTCGCGCTGCTCGCGTTCACCTCGCAGCGCGGCTCGACCTGGCGGCCCGTGGAACGCACGAAGCTCTACCGGCTCGTCGAATTCATCGGGCGCTGGTCGATGCTCGACGTGTTCGTTGTCACGCTAACCGTGGCGCTGGTACGCTTCCAGTCGCTTGCGGTCATCACGGCGGGCCCGGGCGCGATCGCGTTCGGCTCGGTCGTGATCCTGACGATGATCGCCTCGATGCAGTTCGATCCGCGCTTGATCTGGGATCCGGTGGACGAAGACAAACACAAACCTGCGCAACACACACAGGATCAACCCCATGAATAGTCCGAAAGGACCGACCCCGCCCAATCTGCCGGAGCCGGAGATCGTCAAGCCGCGGCGCTGGCTACCCTCGCTCGTGTGGATCGTGCCGATCGTCGCGGCGCTGATCGGCGTGGCGCTCGTCGTGAAGTCGGTCGCCACGCGCGGCCCGACCATCACGATCAGCTTCGTGAGCGCCGAAGGACTCGAGCCCGGCAAGACCAAGGTCAAGTACAAGGACGTGGACATCGGCTCGGTGCGCGCGATCAAGCTCTCGCCCAACCTTTCGCATGTGATCGTCACGGTCGAGCTCACCAAGGACGCAGAACGCTTCGCCGTGAAGGACAGCCGCTTCTGGGTCGTGCGCCCGCGCGTGGGCGCGAGCGGCGTCTCGGGCCTCACCACGCTGCTCTCGGGCTCGTATATCGGCGCCGACGCCGGCCGCTCGCAGGAATCGCAAAGCGACTTCGTCGGGCTGGAAGCGCCGCCTGCCGTGACCATCGACGAGAAGGGGCATCGCTATACCCTGCACAGTTCGACGCTCGGCTCGCTCGACATCGGCACGCCGATCTTCTTCCGGCGCATCCAGGTAGGCCAGGTGACGGGCTATTCGCTCGACAAGGACGGCACCGGCGTGACGGTGCAGGTGTTCGTGAGCGCGCCCTTCGACCAGTACGTGGGCACCAACACGCGCTGGTGGCACGCGAGCGGCGTGAACGTGCAGCTCGATTCGAACGGCATCAAGGTCAACACGCAGTCCCTCGCCACCATCGTGGTGGGCGGCCTCGCGTTCCAGGCACCGCCCGGCCAGTCCATGGGCCCGCAGGCGCCCGACAGCGCCACCTTCGCGCTGGCCTCCGACGAGGCTGAGGCAATGCGCGAGCCGGACGGCGCGCCGCAACGCGTGGTCATGTACTTCAACCAGTCGTTGCGCGGCCTTTCGGTGGGCGCGACGGTCGATTTCCGCGGCATCGCGCTCGGGCAGGTCACCGACATCGGCATCGAGTACGACCCGAAACAGCACAACTTCACGATGCCAGTGACGATCGACCTCTATCCGCTGCGCTTGTCGCGCCGCATCCGTGGCGAAGCGCCCGCGCCGCATACACCGCAAAGCGAGGAGCTGATCAAGCGGCTCGTCGCGCGCGGCCTGCGCGGCCAGTTGCGCACCGGCAACCTGATCACGGGTCAGCTTTACATCGCGCTCGACATCTTCCCGAAGGCGGGCCCCGCGACGGTCGATTTCAACCACGACCCGCTCGAGCTGCCCACGGTGCCGAACTCGCTCGAAGAGCTGCAGCTGCAGATCGCGGACATTGCGAAGAAGCTCGATCAGATTCCGTTCGACAAGATCGGCAACAACCTGAACGAGTCGCTCAAGAACGCGAACCAGCTGTTCGGCAAGGTGAACGACCAGATCCTGCCGCAGCTGCAAGGCACGCTCGACCAGGCGCAGAAGACCTTCAACGCCGCGCAGTCCACGCTGCAGCAGGATTCGCCGCTGCAGTCCGACGTGCACCAGGCGATGCAGGAACTTACGCGTACGCTGCAATCGCTCAATGCGCTCTCCGACTATCTGGAGCGCCATCCCGAATCGCTGCTGCGCGGCAAATCTGGAGACAAGCCATGACGTTCCGACGCGTCCCCGCCCTTGCCGCGCTCGGCGCGCTGGTCATCGCAGCCGCATTGGCGGGCTGCAGTTCGCCCGCCAGCCGGTTCTACACCCTCAGCCCGAGCGACGACACGGCTCGCACGGCCGCCGCGCCGGGCGCGGGCAACGCCCCGTGGCTGATCGAGCTGGCGCCCGTCGATGTGCCACCGCAGGTGGCGAAGACCCAGTTCGTCGTGCAAACCGACGCCAACCAGGTGCGCGTACTCGAGCAGGAGCGCTGGTCCTCGATGCCCGGCGACGAGATCCGCCGGGCGCTCTCGGGCGACCTCACGCAGCAGCTAGGCACCATCGACGTGTACGGCTCGCCGCATCCCGAGGGCGTGCCCGTCTATCGCGTGAGCGTGAACGTGCAGCGCTTTGAATCGTGGCCGGGCTCGCATGCGCTCATCGACGCCGTGTGGAGCGTACGCGCGCTCGACACGCAAACGGTCCTGACCTGCCGCAGCGTGCTCAACGAGAAGGTGGGCGACGGCTACGACGCGCTCGTCATCGGCCACCGGCAGGCGGTCGAGACGCTCTCGCAGTCGATCGCGAGCGGCGTGCGCGCGCTCGCGGCCGCGCCGCGCGTGAGCGTAGCGGCTAATGGCGCGAAGACGGGCGCGCGCGCGAAGCCGGCGCCGAGCATCGCGTGCCCGCAGATGGCGGCTGCTGGCGGCTGAGGCGGCGGTTTTGCGCTGGCGCGGCCCCGCGGGGTAGCTGACCCCCACGCCCCGCAGGCGATCCGGATCCAATAAAGGCTCGCACCAGGCATTCTCGGAGGAGGCGTCAGGGCCGCGGCAGATGGCGGCCAAGGGCGGGCATTGAACGGTCTTCAGCGGCGCGGGCGGCATACACGTCTGGCCGCTCCCGCAACCCGCGTACAATAGCGCCTTCCCCGCAGCGTCCCATCCTCCTTCATGTCTTTCGATTTCTTTGCCCCCTGCCCGCGCGGCCTCGAAGCCGCGCTCGCCGCCGAACTGGCCGAAACCGCCCAGCGGCGCCTGCCGCCCGGCGCACTCGAGGTCGGCGCCGAGGTGCCCGGCGGCGTGCATTTCCGCGGCAACTGGGCCGGCGGCATCGCCGCCAACCTCCATTCGCGCATTGCGAGCCGCGTGCTCCTGAAGATCGCCCAGCGCCCGTATCGCAGCGAACAGGACATCTATGCGCTCGCGCGCGAGCAGCAGTGGGAGAAGTGGTTCTCGGCGAACGAGACGATCCGCATCGACATCACCGCGATCAAGTCGCCGCTGCGCAGCCTCGAATTCGCCACGCTGCGCGTGAAGGACGCGATCTGCGATCGCATGCGCGACAAGGCAGGCGCGCGTCCGAGCGTCGATACCGCCTATCCCGATGTGCGCGTCTTCGCCTTCCTCACGGCGAACGAATGCACGCTCTATCTCGACACCTCGGGCGAACCGCTCTTCAAGCGTGGCTGGCGTCTGGACAAGGGCGCCGCCCCGCTGCGAGAGAATCTCGCCGCGGGCATCCTGCGCCTCACGGGCTGGACGCCCGGCACGCCGCTCTATGACCCGATGTGCGGCAGCGGCACCTTCCTCGCGGAAGCCGCGCAAGTCGCGCTCGACATCGCGCCGGGGCTCGATCGCCGCTTCGGCTTCGAGTCGCTCAAGCAGGCCGACATGGCCGCGTGGCGTCACCTCAAGAGCGAGGCGAACACGGCGCGCAATCTCGCGCAGAGCAAGACCAGCGATCTGCTGATTTACGGCAGCGACATCTCCGACGTCATGCTGGAAAAGGCGCGTGCGAACTTCAAGCGCGCGGGCTTCGGCAGCGTGACGCTCAAGCAGCTCGATGCGCGCAACATGACGCCGCCCTCGGTTGCGCCCGGCATTCTCGTGGCGAATCCGCCGTACGGCGAGCGTATCGAAGTGCGCGGCCGCAACGCGCGCGGCGAGGCACGCCCGACGGCGCGCGAGCTGCGCGGCGACGATGACGAAGGCTTTCGCCGCGCCAAGGACGAGGCGCCCGACGCCGAGTTCTTCCAGGCGCTCGGCGACGCGCTCAAGCAGCGCTTCACGGGCTGGCGCGCGTTCGTCCTCACCTCGGACCGCAAGCTGCCCGGCCAGCTGCGCCTGCGCGAAGCCGCCAAGACGCCGCTCTACAACGGCGCGCTCGAATGCCGCCTGTTCCGCTTCGACCTGATCGCAGGGAGCGTGCGCCAGCGTCCGGCGAACCCCGCCGCCGGTAACGACGACGCCAGCTGACATTGGCAAACGCGCACGGCGGGTGGCCTTCCCACCCGCCGCCGCGCCGCGCGTGGCTCAGTTCTGCGCCACCGACAACGAACGCCCTTCGTACTCCAGAACCGTCTTCGACGGCGCGCATGCCGTCATCGCATCGCGCAAATCGATTCGAAATAGTCGCCCAAGCTCGCCCGTCACGGCGCGTCAAACCTACTGACAACACGCTGTCAGCAGCCCCCTGGCACACTGCTTCTACGCCATCCGGCGAGGCTGCCGCCGCCCGGCTGCCGCCATTCAACGTCCGCCGTTGTCTTCGAGGAGCTGCACCGTGTCTACCGATCTGTCCCGTGTGATCTCGTGGTTCGAAATTCCCGCGCACGACCTGGAGCGTGCCGCCCGCTTTTACGAAACCGCCTTCGACACCGCGCTGCAGCGCGAAGTGGTCGGCGGCGTGCCGATGGCACTGTTCGCTCACACCGATACGGAAACCGGCGGCTGCATCGTGTTCAATCCGCATGACGCCAAGCCCGACCCGAAGGGCGTGCTCGTGTATCTGAACGCGCAGCCATCGGTCACGGCCGTGCTCGACCGTGTAGCAAAGGCCGGCGGCAAGCAGCAAGGGCCAGCGGTGGAGCTGCCGAACAACTACGGCTATATCGGCTTCTTCATCGATACCGAAGGCAACCGCGTCGGTCTTCACGCGCCGAAGCTCGGTTAAGCCACGGCCGGGCGCCGCGCGCGCCCGGCGCTATCATCTGTGCTTATCCCAGTCACCGCGCCCGCCTTCGCGACCGCCCTGCCATGACCCGCCGTGCCGACCGCCTTTTTCGCATCGCCGAACTGCTGCGCGGCCGCCGTCTCACCACCGCGCAGCAACTGTCAGAATGGCTCGAAGTCTCGCCGCGCACGGTCTATCGCGACGTGCGCGACCTGCAGCTTTCCGGCGTGCCGATCGAGGGCGAGGCGGGCATCGGCTACCGGCTCACGCGCACGGCGAGTCTGCCGCCGCTCACCTTCACCGCCGACGAACTCACCGCGCTCGCGGTGGGCGCGCGCATGGCCGAATCGTGGGGCGGCGCGGCGCTCGCGAGCGGCGCACGCGGTGCGCTGGCGAAAATCGCCGCCGCGATGCCCGCGGAAAAGCGCGCCGTGCTCGAACGGCTTGCCGTGTTCGCGCCGGCGTATCACATGGATCACGCGTTCTCGGACAAGCTCGACGCGCTGCACCGCGCCGTCGACACGCGGCTCGTCGTGCGCTTCGCGTACTGCGACCGCATCGGCGCGCATACGGAGCGGCGCATCTGGCCGCTTGGGCTCGTGTACTGGGGCGCGCAATGGACCGTGGGCGCGTGGTGCGAAATGCGCGAGGACTTCCGCAACTTCAACATCGCCCGCATGGAGAACGTGGAAGTGCTCGAGCAGTTTCCCGACGTGAGCGGGCGGCGGCTGGCCGACTATCTGCGCCGCGTGAATGCGCCTTCGCTGTGAGCGCTCAGTACGGCCGCAATTGAAAAAGGCGCGCATCGCTGCGCGCCTTTCGCGTGGGTTTGATGCGAGCCGCGCTTACTCCACCGCCTTCACCATTTCCTCGATCACCTTCTTCGCGTCGCCGAACACCATCATGGTCTTATCCATGTAGAAGAGTTCGTTGTCGAGGCCCGCGTAACCCGCCGCCATCGAACGCTTGTTCACGATGATCGTGCGCGCCTTGTACGCCTCGATGATCGGCATGCCCGCTATCGGCGACTTCGGATCGTTCTTCGCCGCCGGATTCACCACGTCGTTCGCGCCGAGCACCAGCACCACGTCGGTCTGGCCGAACTCGTTGTTGATGTCCTCCATCTCGAACACGAGGTCGTAGGGCACCTCGGCTTCCGCGAGCAGCACGTTCATGTGGCCCGGCATGCGGCCCGCCACCGGGTGGATCGCGTAGCGTACGTCCACGCCCTTTTCGACGAGCTTGTCCGTGAGCTCCTTCAGCGCGTGCTGCGCGCGCGCCACCGCGAGGCCGTAGCCCGGCACGATCACGACGCTTTCTGCATTGCCGAGCATGAACGCCGCATCATCGGCCGAGCCCGACTTCACCGGACGCTGTTCCTGCGAGCCGCCTGCTGCTGCCGCGCCCGCCTCGCCGCCGAAGCCGCCCAGCAGCACGTTGAAGAACGAGCGGTTCATCGCGTGGCACATGATGTACGACAGGATCGCGCCGGAAGAGCCCACCAGCGAGCCCGCGATGATCAGCATGGCGTTGTTCAGCGAGAAGCCGATGCCCGCCGCCGCCCAGCCCGAGTACGAGTTCAGCATCGAGACGACCACGGGCATGTCCGCGCCGCCGATCGGGATGATGATCAGCACGCCCAGCGCGAACGCGATCGCCGTCATGATGATGAACGGCAGCCACGACTGCGTGAGGAAGAACAGAATGCCGAAGCCGATCATGCCGAGCGCGAGCATCAGGTTGATCAGATGCTGGCCCGGATAAACAACCGGCGCGCCCTGGAACAGGCGGAACTTGTATTTGCCCGAGAGCTTGCCGAAGGCGATCACGGAACCTGAGAACGTGATCGCGCCGACGAACGTCCCGATGAACAACTCGATGCGGTTGCCATACGGCAGGAAGCCCGGATACGGCGCGTCTTCTGCAACCAGTCCGAACGCGGCCGGTTCGGAGACCACCGCATACGCGATGCAAACCGCCGCCAGACCGATCAGCGAGTGCATGGCCGCGACGAGTTCGGGCATCTTCGTCATCTCGACACGCGCGGCGACATAGGCGCCCAGGCCGCCACCCACCACGAGCGCACCAAAGAGCAAGCCAAGGCCGAGCCCGAGATTCGAGCCGAACTGTGCGGACTCCTTCACGATCAGGGCAAGGGTCGTGAGAATGGCGATGGCCATACCGACCATGCCGAATACGTTGCCGGCGCGCGCGCTCTTCGGATTCGACAATCCCTTGAGCGCCTGGATAAAGCACACCGACGCCACCAGATAAAGCAGCGTAACGACGTTCATGCTCATTTACTCGCCCTCCTTGCTGCCGGGGGCGGAGAGCTTTTTCGGCTCCTTCTTGCGGAACATCTCCAGCATTCGCCGCGTGACGAGGAACCCGCCGAACACGTTCACGGCCGCGAGCAGCACGGCGAAGGTGCCGAAGAACTTGCCCGGTCCGCCCACGGTCAGGCCCGTGGCGAGCATCGCGCCGACGATCACGATCGCCGAAATCGCATTGGTCACGGCCATGAGCGGCGTATGCAGCGCGGGCGTGACGTTCCAGACCACGTGATAGCCCACATACACGGCCAGCACGAAGATGATCAGGTTGATGACGGTATGGTTGATGACTTCCATTGTTGGTCTCCTCCTCGTCATGCCTTGCGCGTGACCTGGCCGTCGCGGGCCAGCAGCGTGGCCGCGACGATGTCGTCCGCGAGATCGATGTTGAGCGTGCCTTCCTTCGTGACAATGAGCTTCAGGAAGTCGAGCAGGTTGCGTGCGTAGAGCGCGGAGGCGTCGGCGGCGACCATCGAGGCGAGGTTCGTGTAGCCGCAGATCTGCACGCCGTGGTGCGTCACCACCTTGTCGGCCTCGGTGAGCGGGCAGTTGCCGCCGCGTCGCCCGCTGGCCTCGTCTGCAACAGGACCGCGTCCTGCCGCGAGGTCGATCACGACCGACCCCGGCTTCATCGCCTGCACGGTTTCCGAAGGCAGCAGCGTCGGCGCGTCGCGGCCCGGAATCAGCGCGGTCGAGATGATAATGTCCGCCTGCTTCGCGCGCTCGTGCACCAGCGCCGACTGGCGCGTCAGCCACGACGGCGGCATGGGCCGGGCATAGCCGCCCACGCCGACGGCCGCTTCGCGCTCCTCATCGGTTTCGTAGGGCACGTCGAGGAATTTGCCGCCGAGCGACTCAATCTGCTCCTTCACGGCCGGGCGCACGTCCGAAGCCTCGATCACCGCGCCCAGGCGCCGCGCCGTGGCGATGGCCTGCAGGCCGGCTACGCCCGCGCCGAGAATCAGCACGCGCGCGGCTTTCACGGTGCCGGCGGCGGTCATGAGCATCGGCATGAAGCGCGGATAGAGGTTCGAGGCCACGAGCACCGCCTTGTACCCGGCGATGTTGGCCTGCGACGACAGCACGTCGAGGCTTTGCGCGCGCGTGGTGCGCGGCGCGGCTTCGAGCGCGAACGCCGTCACGCCGGCCTCGGCGAGTTTCGCGGCGTTCTCCGCATTGAAGGGATCGAGCATGCCGACCAGCACCGCGCCGCGCTTCATGAACGGCAATTCGCTGACGGTGGGCGACTGGACCTTGAGCACGAGGTCCGCGCCGAAGGCCGTGGCCGCATCGGCGACCTGCGCGCCCACGGTCGTGTAGGCCTCGTCGGGATAGCTCGCGCCGACGCCGGCGCCCGCCTGGATCGTGACCGTGTGGCCCTGGGCGACGTATTTCTTGACTGTCTCCGGCGTCGCGGCCACGCGGGTTTCGTTCGCCCGCGTCTCTGCAGGCACTCCGATATGCATCGTTGTTTCCTCCTCGACCTTCTTGTTCTAGCTGTTCTGGCTCGAATCGAGCGAAGGGAGGCCGACAAACGGCGTTCAAGCGCCGGCATCCATTGCAACGGCAAACGACGGCACCACTTTAACCGAAAGCAGCGACGCCTTTGTAGCAGGAATTGCCCGTTTTTGTGCGATGCACACAACATGCTGCGTCGTCCGACCGGACGGTCGGCAGTGCCAGGCGAGCCGGGCCCGCGCCCCTGTGGGGCCCGATCCGGCCCCGGGCAGCGTTCGCGCCGTCCCGGTAAAATACCGGCCCATGAATGAGGAAACCTGGGCACCCCACGTCACCGTGGCCGCGATCGTCGAGCGCGACGGGCGTTTTCTGCTCGTCGAGGAACACACGCCAGCTGGACTGCGCCTGAACCAGCCCGCCGGCCATCTGGAAGCGGGCGAGACGCTGCACGAGGCCGTGGTGCGCGAAACGCTCGAGGAAACCGCGCATGCGTTCACGCCGGAAGCGCTGGTCGGCGTGTACATGACGCACTTCGGCAAGCCAGGCGAGAGCGGTGCGACGTACGTGCGCTTCACATACTGCGGCAGTGTCGCAGCCGAGGCGGAAGACCGCGCGCTCGATCCGGATATCGTCCGCACGGTGTGGATGAGCGTGGACGAGTTGCGTGCGGCGAGCGAGCGCCATCGCACGCCGCTCGTGATGCGCTGTGTCGACGATTACCTCGCTGGCAAGCGCGCGCCGCTGGATTTCATCCAGACGCACGCGACGGCACCGAAGGTTGGACAAAGCGCAGCGCCCAAGGCAGCACCCAGGATGAACTAAGGCAGCAACGAAATGAGCAAACGTAAGGTCGTGGTAGGCATGTCGGGCGGCGTCGATTCGTCGGTTACCGCATGGCTGCTCAAGGAGCAGGGATTCGACGTCGTCGGTCTCTTCATGAAGAACTGGGAAGACGACGACGACGGCGAGTACTGCTCGACGCGCCAGGACTGGATCGACGTGGTGTCGGTCGCGGACCTGATCGGCATCGACGTCGAGGCCGTGAACTTCGCCGCCGAATACAAGGACCGGGTGTTCGCGGAGTTCCTGCGCGAGTATTCCGCGGGGCGCACGCCGAACCCGGACGTGCTCTGCAACGCCGAGATCAAGTTCAAGGCGTTTCTCGACCACGCCATGTCGCTCGGCGCGGAGACGATCGCCACGGGCCACTATGCGCGCGTGCGCCAGAACGAGAGCAACGGACGCTTCGAACTGCTGAAGGCGCTCGACCACACGAAAGATCAGTCGTACTTCCTGCATCGTCTGAACCAGGCGCAGCTTTCGAAGACGATGTTCCCGCTCGGCGAGATCCCGAAGACGAAGGTGCGCGAGATCGCCGAAAAGATCGGCCTGCCGAACGCGAAAAAGAAGGATTCCACAGGAATCTGCTTCATCGGCGAGCGGCCGTTCCGCGACTTCCTCAACCGCTATCTGCCGACCAAACGCGGCCCGATGATGACGCCCGACGGCAAGATCGTCAGCGAGCATATCGGCCTCGCGTTCTACACGTTCGGGCAGCGCAAGGGCATTGGCCTTGGCGGCAGCAAGGACGGCAGCGGCGATCCGTGGTTCGTGGCGGGCAAGGACATGGCCTCGAACACGCTTTACGTCGTGCAGGGCCACGATCATCCGTGGCTGCTCGCGCACGAACTGCGCGCGGGCAACGTGAGCTGGGTGGCGGGCGAGCCGCCGGCACAGGACCATGCATGCGGCGCGAAAACGCGTTATCGCCAGGCCGATGCGCCCTGCTCGTTCCATACTGCAGACGAATTCGGCGCGGGCCAGTTCACGCTGCGTTTTCCGGACGCGCAATGGGCCGTGACGCCCGGCCAGTCGGCGGTGCTCTATGACGGCGACGTGTGCCTGGGCGGCGGCATCATCGAAGCGGTGACGACGCTCGCGCCGCACGTGCCCGCCGTGCCGCCGCCCGAAGCGCCGAAGAAAAAGAAGCGCGTCCCGCGCAAGAAGCCTGCGGCGGCGGCGGCCGCGTGACGCAAGCCGCGTC
This sequence comes from Paraburkholderia sp. BR10937, assembly GCF_040965695.1. NCBI lineage: Bacteria > Pseudomonadati > Pseudomonadota > Betaproteobacteria > Burkholderiales > Burkholderiaceae > Paraburkholderia > Paraburkholderia sp. BR10937. The sequence goes on along the minus strand of NZ_JBFRCL010000011.1, from coordinate 35,177 downwards.
AGGCCAAACGTAAGAAAACACCGCGCGGCGCCCCAGGGCGCCGCGTTTTTTTATCAGACTTTCGGCGCCCGCCGAACGCCGCTTAAACGGCTTTGCCCGCTTCCCGGCCAGATTCACGAACTTGCGGCATCATTCCCGCAAGCCGCGCCCAGCCACCGCGCGGCTGACGCGCACCGCCCCTTCACAAGAGGAGAGCAGGCGCGCGCATTACATCAAGTTCGAGGAGTTCCCCCAATGTTTTCCCGACGTTATCTCGCCATGTGGGGCGCGGTGCTGCTGCTCGCGGCCTGTGTCGCCGCGGCCGCGCTCCATCACCTGTCGTGGTACTGCGTAATCGTGCCCGTGCTGCTCGTCGCGCTCGGCCTCTACGACATGTTCCAGGAGCGCCACGCGATCCTGCGCAACTACCCGATCTGGGGTCATCTGCGCTTCCTGTTCGAGTTCGTGCGGCCCGAAATCCGCCAGTACTTCGTCGAGGACGACACCGACGAAAAGCCGTTCTCGCTCGCCCAGCGCAGCCTCGTCTATCAGCGCGCGAAGAACGCGGTGGACAGCCGCCCGTACGGCACCGAGCTCGACGTGAAGGCCGTGGGCCATGAGTGGATCAGCCATTCGCTCGCGCCGACGAAGCTCGCAGGCAGCGACTTCCGCGTGCTCGTGGGCCCCAACCGCGCGCAACCGTACTCGATGTCGATCTTCAACATCTCGGCGATGAGCTTCGGCGCGCTCTCCGCGAACGCCATCCGCGCGCTCAACATGGGCGCGAAGAAAGGCGGCTTCGCGCACGACACCGGCGAAGGCTCGATGTCGAAGTATCACCGCGAGAATGGCGGCGACATCATCTGGGAGATCGCCTCGGGCTACTTCGGCTGCCGCAACGACGACGGCACCTTCAGCGCCGATAAATTCCAGCGTCTCGCGAACGAGCCGCAGGTGAAGATGATCGAGGTGAAGCTCTCGCAAGGCGCGAAGCCCGGCCATGGCGGCATGCTGCTCGCGGCCAAGGTCACGCCCGAAATCGCCGAAACGCGCGGCATTCCCATCGGCAAGGATTGCGTCTCGCCTGCGCGCCACTCGGAGTTCTCCACGCCGCGTGGCCTGCTCGAATTCGTCGAGCGCCTGCGCAAGCTCTCGGGCGGCAAGCCCACGGGCTTCAAGCTGTGCATCGGTCATCCGTGGGAGTTTTTCGGCATCGCCAAGGCGATGCTGGAAACCGGCATCCTGCCCGACTTCATCGTCGTGGACGGCGCCGAAGGCGGCACGGGCGCAGCCCCGCTCGAATTCACCGATCACATCGGCACGCCGCTGCAGGAAGGGCTGCTTCTCGTGCACAACACGCTCGTGGGCATCGGCCTGCGCGACAAGATCAAGATCGGCGCGAGCGGCAAGATCATTACCGCGTTCGATATCGCGCGCACGCTCGCGATCGGCGCGGACTGGGTGAACTCGGCACGCGGATTCATGTTCGCCGTGGGTTGCATCCAGGCGCAGAAGTGCCACTCAGACCGCTGCCCCACCGGCGTCGCCACGCAAGACCCCGTGCGCCAGCGCGCGCTGAACGTGCCGGACAAGGGCGAGCGCGTCTTCAACTTCCACCACAACACGCTGCATGCGCTGCAGGAGCTGATTCAGGCCGCGGGTCTTGCGAGCCCATCGGATCTGCGCGCGCATCACATCGTGCGGCGCGTGTCGTCGTATGAAGTGAAGCTGATGTCGGAGCTGCTCAAGTACCTGAAGCCCGGCGATCTGCTCGAAGGCCGCTATCGCTATCAGCTGTACGAGAAGTGGTGGCCGGTTGCGCGCAGCGATTCGTTCGCGCCGGCTGAGGAAAAGATCGTCTGAGGAAGGCGATCGGCGACCTGAACGAAAACGCCCGACGGCACACCATGCCGTCGGGCGTTTTGTTTAAGTCACGTCAGCAGTTCGACTGGACGTCAGCCTTGCGGCACCGTGTCGACGAACGACTGACGCTGCGAGAGCTTCTCGAAGTGGCGCGCGAGATTCGGATGCGCCTCGCGCCAGTTCAGTTCCGGCATACGGAAGTCGAGATAGCCGAGCGCGCAGCCCACGGCGATATCCGCGATCGTGTAGCGGTTGCCCGCACACCACGGGTTGCCGTCGAGCCCCTTGGCCATCGCGGCGAGGCTTTCGTGGATCTTGCGCTCCTGGCGCTTCACCCACGCCTCGTTGCGCTGCTCCGGCGTGCGCTGCGTGCCTTCAAGACGGATCAGCACGGTCGCGTCGAGCATGCCGTCGGCGAGCGCCTCCCAGCAACGCACTTCGATACGCTCGCGTCCTGCGGGCGGAATGAGCTTGGCCACGGGCGAGAGCATGTCGACGTACTCGCAGATCACGCGCGAGTCGAACACGGCCTCGCCGTCGTCCATCACGAGACACGGGACCTTGCCGAGCGGGTTGAAATCGTGAATCGCCGTTTCCTCGCCCCACACGTTTTCGAGCACCAGCTTGTAGTCGATTTTCTTTTCGGCGAGCGTGATCCGCGCCTTGCGGACATACGGGCTGCCGAGCGAACCGATGAGTTTCATACCACCTGCCTTTTCTGGAATCCGGCCGAAGTATACGTTGGATTGGCCATTTTCTGACGCGCCGCCTGTTGCAGTGCAGGATTTTTCCTACAAATAATGTCAGCAAGAGACAACACGCGGCTACAGCGGCGCGCGGGTAGGGTCACCGCGAGCCAGCGCGTCCGTTTGTAGCCAGCGCTACAATCTCACGATGGACTCGACCCTCAAGCAAAGCGCCCCGGCCGCCTCGAGCGAAGCCAACCCTTCGGCCAGCGTGGCCGACGCCGCCGACATGCAGCGCGGCCCCGACGGCGGCGCGGCGCTCTATCGCGCGCGCCGCGAGCGTGTGCTTGCGGCGCTGCGTGCGCAAGGCGGCGGTGTTGCGCTCGTGCCGACCGCGCCCGAAGCGCTGCGCAATCGCGACGCGGACTATCCTTATCGGCACGACAGCTACTTCTACTACCTCACCGGCTTCACGGAGCCCGAGGCGCTGCTCGTGCTCGATGCGAACGCGGGCGAGAATCAGCCCGCCGCGATCCTGTTCTGCCGCGCGAAGAACGTCGAGCGCGAAACGTGGGAAGGCTTCCGCTTCGGTCCGGACGCCGCGCGCGAAGCGTTTGGCTTCGACGCCGCGTTTCCTGCCGACGAACTCGATGCGCGCATCCCGCAGTTCATCGCCAACCGTCCGGCGCTGCACTACGCGCTCGCGGCCTCCGACCGCTTCGATGCGCAGGTGAAGCGCTGGATCGACGCGGTGCGCGCGCAGGGACGCAGCGGCGTCACAGCGCCGGCTGCCGCGTACGACCTGCTGCCGCTGCTCGACGACATGCGCGTGTTCAAGGATGCGCACGAACTCGACACGATGCGCCGCGCCGCGAAAATCTCGGCGCTCGCGCACGTTCGCGCGATGCAGACGTGCCGGCCCGGCATGCGCGAATACGAGATCGAGGCGGAGCTGCTCTACACGTTCCGCAAGCACGGCGCCCAGGCGCCCGCCTACGGCTCGATCGTCGCGGCAGGCGCGAACGCGTGCGTGCTGCACTACCCCGCGGGCAACGCGGTGGCACGCGAGGGCGACCTCGTGCTGATCGACGCCGCGTGCGAGCTGAACGGCTATGCCTCTGACATCACCCGCACGTTCCCCGCGAGCGGCCGATTCACGAGCGCGCAACGCGAGCTGTACGACATCGTGCTCGCCGCGCAGCAGGCCGCTATCGACGCCACGCGCGCCGGCGTGAATTTCGAGGCGCCGCACGACGCCGCGGTGCGCGTGCTCGCGCAGGGGCTGCTCGATACCGGCATCATCGACCGGCAGCGCTTTGCGAGCGTCGACGACGTGATCGCCGAGCGTGCCTACGCGCGCTTCTATATGCATCGCACGGGGCACTGGCTCGGCATGGATGTGCACGACGCGGGCGACTATCGCGAACGGGGCGAGCGGGGCGAGCGGGGCGAACGGGGCGAACGCGACGTTGCCGCAAGCGCCGACAAGCCCGCCGCCCCGCCGCCGTGGCGCACGCTGCGCGCCGGCATGACGCTCACGATCGAGCCGGGTCTCTACATCCGCGCGGCCGAGGACGTGCCCGAGCGCTACTGGGACATCGGCATCCGTATCGAGGACGACGCCATCGTCACCGAAACGGGCTGCGAGTTGATCACTCGCGGCGTGCCCGTTGCCGCCGACGAAATCGAAGCGCTCATGCAGGACGCACAACGCGGCGCCTGACGCAGACGGCAGACGCAAACGCGAAGACTCCACACGAAGCGAAACAGACGACATGAACGCAGTTTCCGGCAGCGCGAACGATATTCCCACCGGCGCGAACGCGCCCGCCCATTTCGACCACGACGTGACGATCGTCGGCGCGGGGCCGGTGGGTCTCGCGCTCGCGGGTTGGCTCGCGCGGCGCAGCGCCACGCAAGGGCTCTCGATTGCGCTGATCGACGCGCGCGAACCCGAGGACAGCTCTGGCGACCCGCGCGCCATCGCCGTTTCGCAGGGCAGCCGCACGCTGCTCGAAGCGCTCGCGTGGCCGCACGACGCCACGCCCATCGAGCGCATTCATGTTTCGCAGCGCGGCCATTTCGGACGCACGCTGATCGACCGCCACGACTACGACCTGCCCGCGCTCGGCTACGTGGCGCGCTACGGCGCGATCGTGCAGGCGCTCGCGCAGGCCGTGCGCGCCACGCAGGTGCACTGGCTGCATCACACGCAGGCACACGATCCCGTCGTGGAGAACGATGGCGTGACGCTGCCGGTCGTGAGCGCGGGCGTCGAGCGGCATCTGCGCACGCGCATCCTCGTGAACGCCGAAGGCGGGCTGTATCGCACGCCGCCGCCACGCGACGCGCGAGACGATAGCGACGAAGGCGACGAAGCCGATGCCAAGGTCGCACCGCCGGCCGCCGAAACCAAACGCACGCGCGACTACGGGCAAACGGCGCTGGTCGGCGTGGTGACGCTCGCCGTCCCGCAGCCGCACGTCGCGTGGGAGCGCTTCACGAGCGAAGGCCCGATCGCGCTCCTGCCGATGGGCGGCGTGCGCGGTGCGGATTACGCGCTGGTGTGGTGCTGCTCCCCAGCCCAGGCCGAGCGCCGCGCGCAGCTTTCAGACGCCGATTTCCTCGCCGAACTCGGCGTGGCGTTCGGCGCGCGCATGGGCCGCTTCACGCAGATTCACGGCCGTGCGGCCTTTCCGCTCGGCCTGAACGCGCTCGACGCCCTCGTTTGCGGCCACGGCCGCATCGCGGCGGTCGGCAACGCCGCGCAGACACTGCATCCGGTGGCGGGCCAGGGCCTCAATCTCGGTCTGCGCGACGCCCACGCTCTCGCCGATTCGCTCGCGCAGCACGGCGCCGCGCCGCGCGCGCTCGCCGAGTTCGCGGGCCGCCGCGCGTTCGACCGGCGCATGACGATCGGCGCGACGGACACGCTCGCACGCCTGTTCACCGTCGATTTCGGTCCGCTCGCCACGCTGCGCGGGCTCGCGCTCACGGCGCTCGAATTCGTTCCGCCTGTGAAGACGGCGCTTGCGCGGCAGATGATGTTCGGGCAGCGGAGTTGATCCAGTCGACAAGCGGAATCGATTCGGCAATTCGCCTTCGCCATTCACGCTACAATAGATACAAATTGTAGATACAAGCGGAGGCGCCAATGGACATCGCGAAGATTTTCAAGCACGGCGGGTCGCAGGCTGTCAGGCTCCCCAAGGATTTCCGCTTCGAGACGGCGGAAGTGCGCATACGCCGTCACGGCGCGGCCGTGATACTCGAGCCAGTACCGCAGGACTGGACCTGGCTCACTCCGCTGATCGGCCCGATCGATGCCGACTTCGAGGCAGCCGCCACCACGCAACCGGCAGAACAGGTGCGGCCCGACCTGGACTTGTTCGAATGAAGTACCTGCTGGACACGAATGCCGTCATCGCAATCCTCAAGGGGGATCCGGCTGTGATCGGGCGCTTGCGCGCACACCTGCCGGGCGATTTCGGACTCCCTTCGATCGTCGTGCACGAACTTTATTACGGCGCCTATAAAAGCCAGCGAGCAGCCGAAAATCTGGCTCGTGTCGAAGCGCTGCAATTCGAGGTCATACCGTTCGACACGGAAGACGCGCAGCACGCCGGCGAACTCCGTGCACAACTTGCGGCCGCCGGTACGCCAATCGGTCCGTATGACGCACTGATCGCCGGACAGGCGCGCGCTCGTGGGTTGGTGCTCGTCACACACAATGTGCGCGAATTTGCACGCGTGCAACAGTTGCAAGTCGAAGACTGGCAGGCTGATGCCTGAAGTTGGCAGCTGCAAGGCGTGACTCGCCATAATTAGGGGTCGAATAACATTTTTCCGCAACGTCGCCCCACCTGCCAGACAGACAGTCCGCGACAAGACCAGGGTCCGCGCAGCGCGACCTCGCATCCCGCTTACGCTAAAATACGCGTTTCCCCTTTTTCAAATTCACGCCGATCGCCGCGCCGGCCGGATTGCCATCCGGGTCGCGGCACCGGCCTCGCCCGCGCGTCATGTTCACTATCGGCCGTCACACCTTGCGTAATAACCTGTTCGTCGCCCCCATGGCGGGTGTCACGGACCGGCCGTTCCGCCAGCTGTGCAAGCGCCTCGGCGCGGGCTATGCGGTCTCCGAAATGGTCGCCTCCAACGCGCAGCTCTGGAAGAGCGAAAAGACCATGCGCCGCGCCAATCACGCGGGCGAAGTGGAACCCATCTCCGTGCAGATCGCCGGGGCCGATCCGGAAATGATGGCCGAGGCCGCGCGCTACAACGTCGCGAACGGCGCGCAGATCATCGACATCAACATGGGCTGCCCGGCCAAGAAAGTCTGCAACGTTGCGGCCGGCTCGGCGCTCTTGCAGAACGAACCGCTCGTCGCACGCATCGTCAGGGCCGTGGTCGACGCCGTGGGCGTGGGCCCCGACGCCGTGCCCGTCACGCTCAAGATCCGCACGGGCTGGGACCGCGACAACCGCAACGCGCTCACCATCGCGCGCATTGCCGAGGAAAGCGGCATTGCCATGCTCACCGTGCACGGCCGCACGCGCGCCGATCTCTATCACGGTGAAGCGGAGTACGAAACGATTGCCGCGGTGAAGGCCGCCGCGCGCATTCCGGTGGTCGCGAACGGCGACATTACGTCGCCGCAAAAGGCGCGCGAGGTCCTCGCGCTCACGGGCGCCGACGCCATCATGATCGGCCGCGCGGCGCAGGGGCGCCCGTGGCTGTTCCGCGAAATCGGGCATTTCCTGGCGAACGGCGAGCTGCTGCCGCCGCCGCGCGTGGACGAAATCCAGTCGATCATGAACGAGCATCTGGAGGACCACTACGCGTTTTATGGGGAATTTACGGGCGTGCGTACTGCGCGCAAGCATATCGGCTGGTACACTCGCGGCCTTTGTGGCGCCAATACGTTCCGGCATCGCATGAATACGCTGGACACCACGCGCGAGCAGCTCGTCGCCGTCAACCAGTTCTTCGACGAACAGAAGGCGCGCTCCGAGCGCCTCGTCTACGTCGACGACGAGAACAACGACAGCGACGGCAGCGACGAATCAACCGATCGACTGGCAGCATGAGCAAGCACAACATCGAACAATCCGTCCGCGAGAGCCTTGGCATCTACTTCCAGGACCTCGACGGCAGCAATCCGCACGACGTCTACGAAATGGTGATGGCGTGCGTCGAAAAACCGATGCTCGAGGTGGTGCTCGAGCAGGCAGGCGGCAATCAGTCGCTCGCCGCCGAGTATCTCGGCATCAACCGCAACACGCTGCGCAAGAAGCTCCAGCAGCACGGCCTGCTGTAACGCCGCTGCGTTTTACTGGACCTTCGGCGCGGACCCCTCGATCTCTCGGCAATCTACCTCGTTACCCATCATGATCAGGCAAGCGCTCATCTCCGTTTCCGATAAGGCCGGCATCGTCGACTTCGCGAAGTCGCTGTCGGACCTCGGCGTCAAGATCCTCTCGACCGGCGGCACCGCGAAACTGCTCGCGGACGCGGGCCTTTCCGTCACCGAAGTGGCCGACTACACGGGCTTTCCGGAAATGCTCGATGGGCGCGTGAAAACGCTGCACCCGAAGGTGCACGGCGGCATCCTCGCGCGCCGCGACCTGCCCGAGCACATGGCCGCGCTCGAAAAGCACGACATCCCGACGATCGACCTGCTGGTCGTGAACCTCTATCCGTTCGTCCAGACGATCTCGAAGGAAGAGTGCTCGCTGGAAGACGCGATCGAGAACATCGATATCGGCGGCCCGACCATGCTGCGCTCGGCGGCGAAGAACCATCGCGACGTGACCGTGGTGGTCGACCCGGCCGACTACGCGAAGGTGCTGGAAGAAATGCGCGCGAACGGCAACACCGTGAGCTACGCCACGAACTTCCGCCTCGCGACCAAGGTGTTCTCGCACACGGCGCAGTACGACGGTGCGATCACGAACTACCTCACGAGCCTCACCGAAGCGCTCGAGCACAAGTCGCGCAACACCTACCCGGCCGTGCTGAACCTCGCGTTCGACAAGGTCCAGGACCTGCGCTATGGCGAAAACCCGCACCAGAGCGCCGCGTTCTACCGCGACCTCACGACGCCCGCCGGCGCGCTCGCGAACTACACGCAGCTGCAGGGCAAGGAACTCTCGTACAACAACATCGCCGATTCGGACGCGGCATGGGAATGCGTGAAGACGTTCGACGCCCCGGCCTGCGTGATCATCAAGCACGCGAATCCGTGCGGCGTGGCGATCGGCGCGAACGCGCTCGAAGCCTACTCGAAGGCGTTCCAGACCGACCCGACCTCGGCGTTCGGCGGCATCATCGCGTTCAACCGCGAAGTGGACGAAGCCGCGGCTCAGGCCGTGGCCAGGCAGTTCGTCGAAGTGCTGATCGCGCCGTCGTTCTCGGAAGCCGCGAAGGCCGTGTTCGCCGCGAAGCAGAACGTGCGTCTGCTCGAGATCGCGCTGGGCGATGGCCATAACGCATTCGACCTCAAGCGCGTGGGCGGCGGCCTGCTCGTGCAATCGCTCGACGCAAAGAACGTGCAGCCGCACGAACTACGCGTGGTGACGAAGCGCCACCCCACGCCGAAGGAAATGGACGACCTGCTGTTCGCATGGCGCGTCGCGAAGTTCGTGAAGTCGAACGCCATCGTGTTCTGCGCGAACGGCATGACGATGGGCGTGGGCGCGGGCCAGATGAGCCGCGTGGACTCGGCGCGCATCGCCAGCATCAAGGCCGAGAACGCGGGCCTCAAGCTTGCCGGCACGGCAGTGGCGTCGGACGCGTTCTTCCCGTTCCGCGACGGCCTCGACGTGGTGGTGAACGCGGGCGCGACCTGCGTGATCCAGCCGGGCGGCTCGATGCGCGACGACGAAGTGATCGCCGCCGCCGACGAGCACAACATCGCGATGGTGATGACGGGCATCCGCCACTTCCGTCACTGATCTTCGCCGCCCTGGTTGTGTGCGGCGCGTGACCTCGCGCCGCTTGTGCAAAGCCCGCCGGACTCGCGTCTCGCGGGCTTTTTCTTTGCGCGGCGCGCCTGGTGCGCTTGCGCCTTCAAGGCTCGCGGCATCTGTGCCGTTCGTTGTACCATCGCAGGCACATCCGTCTTTCCCGCATTTCATGAGAATTCTCGGCATCGACCCCGGCTTGCGCGTCACGGGCTTCGGCGTGATCGAACGTCATGGCCATCAGCTCACGTACGTCGCCAGCGGCGTCATCCGCACCGCCGATGCCGATCTGCCCACGCGCCTCGGCACCATCTTCGAGGGCGTTTCCACGCTGATCCGCCAGCACGCGCCCGACCAGGCCGCGATCGAAAAGGTCTTCGTCAACGTCAATCCGCAGTCGACCCTCCTGCTCGGCCAGGCGCGCGGTGCAGCGATTTGCGGGCTGGTCTCAGGCGGCGTGCCGGTGGCCGAGTACACCGCGCTGCAGCTCAAGCAGGCCGTGGTGGGCTACGGACGCGCGACCAAGGAGCAGATGCAGCAGATGGTCGTGCGCCTGCTCGCCCTCACGGGCACGCCCGGCACCGACGCCGCCGACGCGCTCGGCATGGCGATCTGCCACGCACACGGCGGCGATGCACTTGCCACGCTCGGCGGGCTTGCGCCTGCGCTCGCGAAAAAGGGCATGCGGGTACGCCGTGGACGGTTGATCGGCTGAATGCGTGGCCGATGCGCCTGGCCGGGCGCCGAACGTTCCGGCCGCGCGCGCCGTACTGCCCTGCCCTCCGCTACACTCTTGAGCTTTCCCTCATCACAGAACCCGCCATGATCGGTCGCATTGCCGGCGTATTGCTGGAAAAGAACCCGCCGCACCTGCTCATCGACTGCAACGGCGTCGGCTACGAAGTCGACGTGCCGATGAGCACGTTCTACAACCTGCCCGGCAACGGCGAAAAAATCGTGTTGCTCACGCAGATGATCGTGCGCGAAGACGCGCATCTGCTCTTCGGCTTCGGCACGCAGGAGGAACGCTCGACGTTTCGCGAGCTGCTCAAGATCAGCGGCATCGGCGCACGCATGGCGCTCGCCGTGCTCTCGGGCATGAGCGTGAATGACCTGGCGCAAGCGGTCACGCAACAGGATGCGGCGCGCCTCACGCGCGTGCCCGGCATCGGCAAGAAGACGGCCGAGCGCCTGCTGCTCGAACTCAAGGGCAAGCTCGGCGCGGACCTCGGCGCGATGGCCGCCGCCGCTTCGCCTTCCGACCACGCGAACGACATCCTCAACGCGTTGCTCGCGCTCGGCTATTCGGAGAAGGAAGGGCTGGCCGCGATCAAGAACGTGCCCGCCGGCACGGGCGTTTCGGAAGGCATCAAGCTCGCGCTCAAGGCGCTTTCCAAGGCCTGATCGCCCTCGCGCGCTGAGGCGGGCTGTTAGTTGCGGCGCCACCGTGGTGCCCGGGACGGCCCCGCCATCGCAGAGTCTGCGCGGTACAATCGCTGCATGATCGAAACCGACAAACTCGCCGCCAACCACGCCGGCGCCGACCGCGTGATCGCCGCCACGCCCGCCTCGTCGCATGAGGAAGCGTTCGAACGCGCGTTGCGCCCGCGCCAGCTCGACGAATATGTCGGCCAGGAAAAGGTGCGCGGCCAGCTCGAGATCTTCATCGAGGCTGCGAAGCGCCGTTCCGAACCGCTCGACCACGTGCTGTTGTTCGGCCCGCCGGGCCTCGGCAAGACCACGCTCGCGCACATCATTGCGCGCGAAATGGGGGTCAATCTGCGGCAGACGTCGGGCCCCGTGCTGGAGCGTGCGGGCGATCTCGCGGCGCTGCTCACCAATCTCGAAGCCAACGACGTGCTCTTTATCGACGAAATTCACCGGCTCTCGCCGGTCGTCGAGGAAATCCTGTATCCGGCGCTCGAGGACTACCAGATCGACATCATGATCGGCGAAGGGCCCGCCGCGCGCAGCGTGAAGCTCGACCTCCAGCCGTTCACGCTGGTGGGCGCGACCACGCGCGCGGGCATGCTCACGAACCCGCTGCGCGACCGCTTCGGCATCGTCTCGCGCCTCGAGTTCTACAACGCGGGCGAACTCTCGCGCATCGTGCAGCGCTCGGCTTCGCTGCTCGGCGCGCAGATCCACCCGGACGGCGCGCTCGAAATCGCGCGCCGCTCGCGCGGCACGCCGCGTATCGCCAACCGCCTGCTGCGCCGCGTGCGCGACTACGCGGAGGTGAAGGCAGACGGCGCGATCACCGCGAAGGTCGCCGACGCCGCGCTGCGCATGCTCGACGTCGATCCTGTCGGCTTCGACCTGATGGACCGCAAGCTGCTCGAAGCCATCCTGCACAAGTTCGACGGCGGTCCGGTGGGCGTGGACAACCTTGCCGCCGCCATCGGCGAGGAACGCGACACGATCGAGGACGTGCTCGAACCGTACCTGATCCAGCAGGGCTATCTGCAGCGCACGCCGCGCGGCCGTGTGGCCACGCAACTGAGCTACCGCCACTTCGGCCTCACGGTGCCGGACGACGCATCGACGGGCGGCGACTGGGAACCGGACGCGTCGTAGGGCGCGCCAGCCTCAACGCAGCGCGAGCGAGAGCACGATGTCCGACCACGCCGGCCTCCCTCCCAACGCGCCTGAACCGACCAGCCTTGCCGGTCAGCTCGCGCGCCGCCTGCGCATGACGCTCGCCGAAAACATCACGCATCTCACCACGGGCAGCGGCCCGAAACTCGATTACTCGAATCCGCCGGGCGACCCCGGCCTCTTCGGCCCCGACGCCGTTTGCTGGAAGGTCCATGCCGATTTCGCCGCAATGATGGCGGGCGGCGTCAGCGCGCTGCTGCTGCAGGCGCTGCATCCGCTTGCGCTCGCCGGTGTGTGGGACCATTCGACCTTTCGCATCGACATCCTCGGGCGGCTGCGGCGCACCGCGACCTTCATCGCCGGTACGACTTACGGCAGCCGCGCCGACGCGCTGGCGCTAATCGAACGCGTCAAGCGGATCCACCTCGCCGTGACGGGCACCGCACCCGATGGCCGTCCCTATCGCGCGAGCGATCCTGCGCTGCTCACCTGGGTGCACGTGGCCGAAGTCTCGAGCTTTCTCGGCGCGTATTTGCGCTTCGTGAATCCCGCGCTGCCCGGTGAGATGCAGGATCAGTACTATGCCGAAGTCGCGCGCATTGCCGAACTGCTCGGCGCTGCGAACGTGCCGCGCTCGCGCGCCGAAATCGCTGCGTATCTGCAGTCGATGCAGCCCGAACTCGTCGCGAGCGACCGCACGTTCGAAGTGGTGCGCGTGCTCATGGAAGCGCCCGCGCCGCGCCCTGGGATGCGCCCCGCCGGTGCGCTGATCAGGAACGCGGGCATCGACCTGTTGCCGCCCTTCGCGCAGCAGATGCTCGGCTTCGACTCGTTCGCCTTCGCGCGCCGCGCCATGGTGCAGCCCGGCATGCTCGCCGTCGCGCCGGTGTTGCGATGGGCGCTCGTCAACGGCGTCTCGAAACGCGCGCGGCGGCGGGCCGCGGCGCAACCCGCGAAATAAGCGCTGCGCCATAAAAAACGGCCAACCCGCTCGCGCAGGTTGGCCGTTTCAGGTGCGGCGCGCCGATGCGGCTGCGCGCGCCCGCGTGCTTACATCTTCACCACGTCGAGCAGCGTCTTCTTGCCTGCCTTGTAGTTGTAGAGCGAGATCACGCCGTGCTTGAGGTCGCCCTTCGAATCGAAGGTCGTCTCGCCAATCACACCCTTGTAGTCCGTGCCCGGGATCTGCGCGAGGATCTTCGCGTGGTCGGTGGAGTTCGCGCGCTTCATCGCGTCGACGACGATGTACACCGCGTCATACGTGAACGGCGCATCGAATTCGATCGGGTGACCGAAGCGCTTTTGGTACTTCGCCGCGAACGCCGCACCGCCGTTCATACGCTCGACCGCCATGCCGGCCTGCGAGCAGACGATATTGTCCGTCGCCGCACCCGCGAGTTCCGCGAGGCTTTCCGTGCAGACGCCGTCGCCCGACAGCACCTTCGCGCGCAAACCGAGCTGCCGGGCCTGCTTCGCGAACGGGCCGCCCGTGGCGTCCATGCCGCCGTACATGATGGCGTCGGGGTTCTCACCCTTGATCTTCGTGAGGATCGCGCGGAAATCGACGGCCTTGTCGTTGGTCGCGTCGTGCGAGAGCACCTTCATGCCAAGCGACTTCGCCGTCTTCTCGAACTCGTTCGCGAGGCCCTGGCCATAGGCGGTCGAGTCGTCGACCACGGCCACGGTCTTCACGTTCAGGCTCCTGGCCGCGTAATCGGCGAGCGCGGGGCCTTGCTGGGCGTCGGTCGCGACCACGCGGTACGTGGTCTTGAATCCCTGCTGCGTGTACGAAGGATTGGTCGACGACGGCGAGATCTGCACGATCCCGGCGTCGCTGTAGATCTTCGATGCCGGGATCGACGCGCCCGAGTTCAGATGACCGATCACGGCCACGACCTTGTCGTCTACGAGCTTCTGCGCGACCTGGGTGGCCTGGCGCGGGTCGGCGGCGTCGTCCTGGGCGTCGAGCGCGAGCGTGATCTTCTGGCCGTCGATCGTCAGGCCCCTGGCGTTGATTTCCTCGATGGCAAGGCGCGCGCCGTTCTCGTTGTCCTTGCCGAGGTGGGCTGAACCACCCGTGAGAGGACCGACGTGGCCGATCTTGACGACCTGGTCGGCCGACGCCGTATTGCTGGCCGACAGCGCTGCGAGCGCCATGACCGCTGCGCTCACCGGCAGCAGCTCGTGAAGCTTGAACGTCATTGAACTTTCTCCTGCGTGTTTTCTTGGAATACCCGTTCGAACCTTGGGCACGCGGCCTCGCGCTTGTCATGCGCGCGCGTCCCTCTTCAACGCCGGGCCGGGCATGGAGCCCGGTGGCCAGCGTGCCCAAAGGTCGGACAAATATTAGCAGGACGCTTAACTTCGTGGTTGGGCTTTGGAAAGAACCCGCAAGCGAGCGGAAAGGAAATCGATGGGGCCGCAGCGTTGCCAAGACACGGGGGTGGCGCAGGGAGGGCACTGGCAGGACGAACAGGACGGCGCGGCCAGGCACCGCGCTGCCCGAAAAGACAGGTTAGCGCCCCGCCTCGGGCGTGCGCCTGAAGCCGTCGTCGGCACTGATGCCGCCCAGGTGCGTCACATCACCCCATGCGACGACGCGCGCCTGCGTCACGTAGTCGCCGCGGTCGAAATCGACGACGTTGACGCTCGTGTTGAGCAGCGGCCACGCGCGCGGTGCGTCGAGCGCGAGGCCGTTCGCGAAGCGGTACACGCAGTCGAGCACGCCGCCATGCGCGACACACGCAATACGGCCGCCCGGGTGCTTAGCCAGGATCGGCTCGAGCGCGTGCAGCACGCGGTGGTAGAACTCGCGCTGCGATTCGCCTTCGGGCGGAGCGAAGCCAGGGTCGCGCGTTTGCCAGTGCGCGTACTCGTCCGGAAAGCGCTCGGCGATTTCGTCGCTGTCGTGGCCCTGAAACGCGCCATAGTTGCGTTCGCGCAGGCCTTCGCTGAGTTGAATCGGCAGGCCGAGGGCTTCGGCAATGGGCTGCGCCGTCTGTTGCGCGCGCAACAAATCGCTCGACCAGATTGCGTCGAGCCGCTCGCCCGACTGCACGTCTTGCGCGAGCCGCACGCCGAGTTGCTGCGCCTGCGCCACGCCGCTTTTCGCGAGCGGAATGTCGATGTGGCCCTGGATGCGCTTGATGCGGTTCCAGTCCGTTTCGCCGTGGCGGATAAAGAGAATCTGCGTGTTCATGGTCAAAAGCGCATGGTCAAAAACACATGGTTCAGTTGCGCACTTGCAGCCAGAACGTGACGGGGCCGTCGTTGACGAGCGACACCTGCATGTCGGCGCCGAATTCGCCGGTCTCGACGCTCGTATGCTTCTCGCGCGCGGCGGCAACGAAATAATCGAACAGACGCCGCCCCTCTTCGGGCGGCGCGGCCGGCGTGAAGCTCGGGCGCAGACCGCTGTTCGTGTCGGCCGCGAGCGTGAACTGCGAGACGAGCAGCAGGCCGCCGGCAGCGCCGTTGCCGTCGATGTTCTGCACGCTCAGGTTCATCTTGCCCGCCGCGTCGCTGAACACGCGATAGCCGAGCAGCTTCGCGAGCAGCTTGTCGGCGTTGGCCTCGGTGTCGCCGCGCTCGGCGCAAACCAGCGCGAGCAGCCCCTGGCCGATCGCGCCGGTCACGCGCTCGCTGCCGCCTTGCGCCACGCGCACCTCGGCGCGGCGCACGCGCTGGATCAGCGCAATCATGCCGTGAGCGTCACGCGCGCAAAGCGGCGCTTGCCCACCTGCACGACGAACTCGCCCGCTTCGACCTTGAGGCCCTTGTCAGAGACGGTCGCGCCGTCGATCTTCACGCCGCCCTGCTCGATGTTGCGCAGCGCTTCGCTCGTGGACGGTACGAGCCCGGCCTGCTTGAGCAACTGGCCAATGGCGAGGGGCGCGCCCGCAAGCGTGATCGACGGAATGTCGTCCGGCACGCCGCCCTTGGCGCGATGGTTGAAGTCTTCGAGCGCGCGCTCGGCGTCGGCCTGCGAGTGAAAACGCGCGACGATTTCCTGCGCGAGCAGCACCTTGAAGTCGCGCGGGTTGCGGCCCGCTTCGATTTCGCGCTTGAAGCCTTCGATTTCGTCCAGCGGACGGAACGAGAGCAGCGTGAAGTAACGCCACATCAGCACGTCGGAAATGCTCATGAGCTTGCCGAACATGTCGTTGGGCTTCTCGCTGATGCCAATGTAGTTGTTCTTCGACTTCGACATCTTCTCGACGCCGTCGAGGCCTTCGAGCAGCGGCATCGTGAGAATGCACTGCTGCTCCTGGCCGTACTGCTTTTGCAGTTCGCGGCCAACGAGCAGGTTGAACTTCTGGTCCGTGCCGCCGAGCTCGAGGTCCGCGTTGAGCGCGACCGAGTCGTAACCCTGCATGAGCGGATACAGGAATTCGTGGATCGAAATGGGCACGCCGCTCTGGAAGCGCTTGGTGAAGTCCTCGCGCTCGAGAATACGCGCCACCGTGTAGCGCGACGCGAGCTTGATCATGCCGTCGGCGCCGAGCGGCATCGACCATTCGCTGTTGTAGCGAATTTCGGTCTTTTCGCGGTCGAGCACGAGCGCGGCCTGCTCGAAGTACGTTTTCGCGTTCGATTCGATCTGCTCGCGCGTGAGCGGCGGACGCGTGGCGTTGCGGCCCGACGGGTCGCCGATGAGCGAAGTGAAGTCGCCGATCAGGAAGATCACGTTGTGGCCGAGATCCTGCAGCTGGCGCATCTTGTTGAGCACGACCGTATGGCCGATGTGGATGTCGGGCGCGGTCGGGTCGAGGCCGAGCTTGATGCGCAGCGGCTTGCCGGTGGCCGCGCTGCGGGCGAGCTTCTGCTCGAATTCTTCTTCGATCAGCAGTTCGTCCACGCCGCGCTTCGTGACGGCAAGCGCGTGACGGACTTCGTCGGTGACCGGAAAGGCGTCTTTTGCGCCGGTGCTGGCGCCGTTGCTGGAGGTGGACTCGTTGCTCATGCTTCGATCGGTTCTGTCGTTAAGTCTGGGTCTAGGCCGCAATTTTACGTGATTCGACTCGCCGGGCCGAGGTTTGCGGGTCGCGCGCGCGGCAGTTGCCCGCGGCGCGCGCCGCGAACCCCGCGCTCAGGAACGGGCGGGGGCGCGCTCCACGCGCGGCACGCCTTTCGCGCGCGCCTGCCAAAGGTCGTAGGCAACCTGCATGGCGAGCCACAGATCGGCGCGACCGCCGTTCTCTTCGCCGAGCCACGCCTCGAGGCGCAGCGCCATTTCCGCAGAGATGCCGGCGCGGCCGTTGAGCACGCGCGAGAGCGCTGCGCGAGTGACGCCGAGTTGCGCCGCGGCCTCCGTTACGGTGAGCCCCAGCTCGGGGAGGATGTCGTCGCGCAGCGTTTCGCCGGGGTGCGGCGGGTTATGCATGCGTATCGTGTCGTTCATCTTGCTCGTGCCTCAGTGATAGTCGTGATAGTCGACCAGGACCGCGTGGCGGCCTTCGAACGCGAAAGTCAGGCGCCAGTTGCCGTTGACGGGAATCGCGTGATGGCCGTCGAGACGGCCTTCCAGCGCATGGCAGCGCCAGCCCGGCACGTTCATGTCCCGGGGCGCCTCGGCCTCGTCGAGCCGCGCCAGCTGACGCTGCAGGCGCGGTACATGATCGGGCCGGATGTCCACCTTGTTGCCAGTGAAAAAGAACGCCTTGAGCCCTTTGTGGTTCCACGACTTGATCATGATTCTCCAGACCAAGCAGATCCAGCATGGGTGGGTCTGGAGCCAGGATCCGGCCTGGGGTCGTGCGCATTCTCCGTATAGCGTATAGGCTCACTATACGAACCGCGCGTTGCGCGGTCAACACAGAGACTCAACGGGTTGACTTCGTGCAAAGCTCCAGCGCCGCCCGCAATCGAGCAGCGCGATGAGCGTCCCACGACGCTCAGGCGGGCAACAGTCAGCCGTTCGGCTTACGCTCGAAAGGCATTGCGCCGATAATTCCCTCGCAGGGCACTGAATTGCATTGATAAAGGAGCACAACGTGGCGCCACGCGACGCACGAAACGAGAGCGCACACGCCGCCGACGGCGTGTATTTCGGCCTGATGTCGGGCACCAGCATGGATGGCGTGGACGGCATTGCCGTGCGCTTCGAGGCGGGACAGCGGCCAGTGGTGCTGGCCGAGGCGTTCGTCGGCTTTGCGCAGGGGCTGCGCGAGGCGCTCTTTTCGTTGCAGCAGCCAGGCGAGAACGAGATCGAACGCGAAGCGCTCGCCGGCAACGCGCTGGCTGCCCGCTATGCGGTGTGCTGCCACGAGTTGCTGCGCGGGAGCAGCGTGCCCCCCGCCGAGGTGCGCGCGATCGGCGCGCACGGCCAGACCGTGCGGCATCGGCCGGAGAAGGGCTACACCGTGCAGATCCAGAACCCGGCGCTGCTTGCGGAACTCACGCATATCGACGTCATCGCCGACTTCCGCAGTCGCGACGTCGCCTCGGGCGGCCAGGGTGCGCCGCTCGTGCCCGCGTTTCATGCGACGCTGTTCGGCTCGCAGGAAGAAACGCGCGTGGTCTGCAATCTTGGCGGCATCAGCAACATCACGGTGCTCTCGTCGACGGGTGCCGTGCGTGGCTTCGACTGCGGCCCGGCCAACGCCCTGCTCGACCTGTGGGCAGAACGGCATCTAGGCAAGCCCTACGACGAGAACGGCAAGTTCGCCGCGAGCGGCAATCTGCATCAACCGCTTCTGAATGCCCTGCTGGACGAGCCGTTCTTCGAGCAGCCGCCGCCCAAGAGCACCGGCCGCGATCTTTTCAACGCCCAGTGGCTCGACGACAAGCTCAAGGGCTTCGAGTCGCTCACGCCCGCCGACGTGCAGGCCACACTGGTCGCCCTGACCGCCGCGAGCGTGGCACGCGAGATCGGGCGTCACGCGAGCGACTGCCATGCCGTGTATGTCTGCGGCGGCGGTGCACGCAATGCCGCATTGATGGCGGCGCTGCAAAAGGCGCTCGAAACGGGCGGTGTGGCGGGCGTACCGGTCACGACCACCGAGGCGCTCGGTGTCCCGCCGCATCAGGTGGAACCGCTTGCCTTCGCGTGGCTCGCCATGCGCTGCGTGGCGCGCGAACCGGGCAATCTCGCGGCCGTAACCGGGGCTGCCGGCGAGCGCGTGCTGGGCGCGATTTACCCGCGCTGAACAGGCGCACACCAATAAAAAACGGGGCCGAAGCCCCGTTACATTGATTGCAGCAAATCGATCAGACCGAGAACGACGAGCCGCAACCGCACGTGGTGGTCGCGTTCGGGTTCTTGATGACGAATTGCGCGCCGTTCAGATCGTCCTTGTAGTCGATCTCGGCGCCGACGAGGTACTGATAGCTCATCGAGTCGATCAGAAGCTGGACGCCGTTGCGGTTCATCACGGTGTCGTCTTCGTTGACCGATTCGTCAAACGTGAATCCGTACTGGAAGCCCGAGCAGCCGCCGCCCTGCACGAATACGCGCAGCTTCAGCTCCGGGTTGCCTTCCTCGTCGATCAGTTGCTTGACCTTGTCAGCCGCTGCTTCGGTGAAAACGAAGGGACCGGGCATTTCGGTCGCGGTAGTTTCGGTGACAGCGCTCATTCGAACTCTCCAAAAAAGCTTCTAGCCGCTATTGTAGGGCTCTTCCCGATATCGTGCTTAAGCCCACGAAATCAAGGGGTTTCTCCAGATTGTCGCAGTTTGCGCGCCACACGTGCGACACGCCCACGAAAACGAAAAAACAAACGAAAAAGCCGCCCGGCGCACGAAGCGCGGACGGCTTTTGCAGCTGCGCTGCACCCCGCGAGGGGCGCAGGCGCAAAGCGCCAATGCGAAATTAACGCTTCGAGAACTGCTTGCGGCGACGTGCCTTGTGGAAACCGACCTTCTTACGTTCCACTTCACGTGCGTCACGGGTAACGAAGCCAGCTTGCGACAGTGCCGGCTTGAGCGTTGCGTCGTAGTCCATCAGCGCGCGCGTGATGCCGTGGCGAACTGCGCCGGCCTGGCCGGTTTCGCCGCCGCCCGTCACGTTCACCTTGATGTCGAACGTCGTGCCGTGGTTCGTGAGTTCCAGCGGTTGACGCACGATCATGAGCGACGTTTCGCGCGAGAAGTAGTCGGCGATGGGCTTGCCGTTGACGACGATCTCGCCCTTGCCCGACTTGATGAAGACACGAGCGACGGCGCTCTTGCGGCGGCCCGTACCGTAATTCCAGTTACCGATCATGTGGGCTCCCCTTAGATCTCGAGCGCCTTCGGCTGTTGTGCCGAGTGCGGGTGCGTTGCGTCAGCGTAGACCTTCAGCTTCTTGATCATCGCGTAGCCGAGCGGGCCCTTCGGCAGCATGCCCTTCACGGCCTTCTCGAGCGCGCGGCCCGGGAAGCGTTCCTGCATCTTGCCGAACGTCGTTTCGTAGATACCGCCCGGGTAACCCGAGTGACGGTAGTACTTCTTGTCGGTGGTCTTGTTGCCCGTGACCTTCAGCTTGCCGGCGTTGATGATGATGATGAAATCACCAGTGTCGACGTGCGGGGTGAACTCAGGCTTGTGCTTGCCGCGAAGACGGCGTGCCACTTCGCTGGCGACACGGCCGAGAACCTTATCCGTCGCGTCAATCACGTACCATTCGCGCTGCACTTCATGTGCCTTGGCGGAAAAAGTCTTCATGATCGATCCAAAAAAAATGCTGTGCCCTGTTTTGGTCCTGCTTGTGTGGTGACGCTCGTTGACGTCGGCGCAGGCTCTCCCTGGTTCGAGTTTCCCCGTCTCCGCGCGGACATGGATGCGGAGAACCTACGATTATAAAAGGAAATTTGGCGGCGAGTCAAAAAATTGCTTGCTGTAGGCGCAGGGGCGGGCAAAACGGGGGCGGTAGACGAAAAAAAGCCCGAACGCGTTTGTTCGGGCTTAATCCACTCTTTGGAGGAGGGTGGAGGAGACATGCTGAGGTGTCGTGAAGCACGACAACCAGTGAGACGAATTATACGGATGGGCCTTGTGCGGCGCAAGGCCATTTGCATTGCGAAATCCAAAACCACAATGTGAAATTTGCTTAAATCAGGACGTCGGCAGAAAAATTCTTAAAAATCAGTGCGTTGGAAACTCGCCTTGCGAAAAACATGCGAGACAACTAGAGCGAAACCCCTAGTTGCACAAGGGGAAATTATCTTGTCCATGGGATGTCGCGACGCAACATTCAAGCACGAGGCCTAAGCCGCGCGCCGCCGTGTCCCCCCGGACATACCAGTAAGGTGCGGGCTACAATGCCGTCTGAATCAAGAAACCGCGCAGGGGCACACGCATATGGAATGCAAAGTTAGCTGGATGGGTCAGGACGGCATGGCGTTCGCGGCCGAAACGGGCAGCGGCCATCTCGTCAACATGGACGGCGCACCGGAAGGCGGTGGCCACAACCTCGCGCCGCGGCCGATGGAAATGGTGCTGCTCGGCACCGGCGGCTGCACGGCCTACGACGTGGTGCTGATCCTCAAGAAGAGCCGCCAGGAAGTGAGCGGCTGCAGCGTGACGCTCAAGGCCGAGCGCGCGAGCGAAGACCCCAAGGTCTTCACGAAGATCCACTTCCACTTCACCGTGACCGGCAAGAACCTGAACCCGGCCACCGTGGAGCGCGCGATCAACCTCTCGCACGACAAGTACTGCTCGGCGTCGATCATGATCGGCAAGACTGCCGAGATCACGCATACGTTCGAGATCGTCGCCGCTTAAGGCCTGCGGCAAAAGAAAAAGCCGGCGCAGTTCTGCGAAGAACTGCGCCGGCTTTTTGCATGAATGAGGCTGCAAAGCAGGCCGATAAGCCGGATTCTGTGCACACGCCGCATCCGAAGACGCGCCGCGCGTGGCAGCCATTCCTCTAGGCGCGCCATTGCTGACGCGCTCAAGCTTCCTACCCGCAGACGGGATGGGGGCCCCATCCTGCATCCCGAAGATGCGCGCCTGCCTACTTGGAATTGCTCCGGGTGGAGGTTACCGTGCCGTCTACGTCACCGCAGACGCGGTGCGCTCTTACCGCACCGTTTCACCCTTACCTGATCCCGACCGAAATCGGGCCATCGGCGGTCTGTTCTCTGTTGCCCTGTTCCGCGTGTCGCCACGGATGGCCGTTAGCCATCACCCTGCCCTGTGGAGTCCGGACTTTCCTCGCCTCGTTGGCCGAAACCTCGGAGCCGCGACTGCCTGGCCTGCTTTGCGAGGCGCGATATTAGCACGGGCGGGCACGCCGCGCCGGGGGCCGGATCGATCGCCGCCCGCCTGGCTTTCAGCGGGTCCGGCGGCCGGCGCGAAAGACGGTGGCGTCGTCGTAGAACGACGGATCCTCGTTTTGCGCCCACCAGCCCGGAATGCCGAGCACCGGCAACGGCGCGAAGCTGCGCCCGTTGAGCGCGTCAGGCGCCGCGTCGGCGGCGAGTGTCACGCTCACTGTTTCGTCCAGATACGCGTCGCGTTGCGCGCGCGGCCACGTGAAGTACGCTTGCGGCACCTCGACCACCCAGGCGTGCGCCGTGCACGCCGCATAAGGCGAGATCATCTTCTCGAGCAGCGCATGGCCGAATACGCGGACTTCGCAGCGCGCCGCGCCGATCGTCTCCCCGAAAGCCGCTTCCCAGCCAGCGCGCTGGGCCACGAACAGCGTGCGCCAGTCGAAGCCGCGCAACGCCGCGACCAGCGTCGCATCCGATGAGGCAAAGAGCACCGCGTTCTCGTCGAACAGCGTAAGCGCGTCGCGCACGCCGCCGCGCGTGGGGCCCACGCCCAGCACGTCGATCGCCGCGGCCTGGCGCGCGTTCAGCGTCGCCTTGATGCGCGGGAACGCGAACCAGGCGAGCGCGTTGAAGAAGTCGTGGAGGTTGTGGCGCGTCGGCACGCAGCCCGACGCCGCGATATGCGCCTCATAGGCCGAGCCCTCGGGCAGGTCGTCCTGGGCGATGAAGCGCAGCGGCTGGCCGCGGCCCGTGCTTTGGGCGGCAGCCCGCGCATCGGCGTTCAGTTCATCGAGGTACGCCGCGTATCCCGCCAGCGCGGCCTGCTGCCAGCGCCGGCCGCGCGCTTCGTGTTGCGCGAACCACGGGCGGCCCCAGTCGATATCGGTGAAACTGCCCGGCGGCATGGTCCGGCGCGGGGCGCGCGCGGGCATCGGTGCGTGCGCATCGACTGAGCCGACCGGAGCGACCGTTGCGCCCGCAGCCACACCCTGCCCCGCCTCGTTCAAGTGAGTTTCCAGCCGATCGTCTCGCCGCCGCGCAGCGGCACGACGGGCGTACCGCCCGCCTCGACTTCGGCGGGCAGCGTCCAGCTCTCGCGACGCAGCGTGACTGTTTCGGTCGCACGCGGCAGGCCGTAGAAGTCCGCGCCGTAGAAGCTCGCGAAGCCCTCGAGCTTGTCGAGCGCGCCCGCGTTGTCGAACGCTTCGGCGTAGAGCTCGAGCGCGTGCAGCGCCGTGTAGCAGCCCGCGCAGCCGCATGCGTGCTCCTTCAAGCCCTTCGGGTGCGGGGCGCTGTCGGTGCCGAGGAAGAAGCGATGATCTCCCGAGGTCGCTGCGTCCACGAGCGCCACACGATGCGTTTCGCGCTTGAGCACGGGCAGGCAGTAGTAGTGCGGACGAATGCCGCCCTGGAAGATCGCGTTGCGGTTGTAGAGCAGGTGATGCGCGGTGATCGTCGCCCCGAGCAGACCGGGCGCGGCGTGATCGGCGCGGATGTAGTCGACGGCGTCCTTCGTCGTGATGTGCTCGAACACCACCTTGAGACCCGGAAAATCGCGGCGTGTCGGGATCATCACGCGGTCGATGAAGACCTTCTCGCGGTCGAACAGGTCGATGTCGGCGCTCGTCACCTCACCGTGCACGAGCAGCGGCATGCCCACTTCCTGCATGGCCTCGAGCGTCTTCGCACACTTGCGGATATCGGTCACACCGGCGTCCGAATTCGTCGTCGCGCCCGCCGGGTACAGCTTCACGCCGTGCACGAAGCCGCTCGCCTTCGCGCGGCGGATTTCCTCGGGCGGCGTGTTGTCGGTGAGATAGAGCGTCATCAGCGGCTCGAACGTCGAGCCCGCCGGCAGCGCCGCGAGAATGCGCTCGCGGTAGGCAGCGGCCTGCTCGGTCGTCGTGACCGGCGGCTTGAGGTTCGGCATGATGATCGCGCGGCCGAACTGACGCGCCGTATGCGGCAGCACGGCCGCGAGCATCGCGCCGTCGCGCACGTGCAGGTGCCAGTCGTCGGGGCGGGCGAGCGTGAGAGTCGAGGGGGAAGAGGCGTTCATGGCAAGAGTCAGGCGCGGTAGTGAACCAACAGCGGTATGAATGAACGGCGGCAAGTTCGCTTGGAGCGCGCCCAGGCTGCCGGAAATTCCGGGCATATCACGGGGAAAAACGCGGCGCCGATTGATGCTGATCCGACCCACGCGTTGCCCGCACCGTCGCGTGCACACGACAATCCGTGCTGCATCGCCCCCGGCATGCGCCCTTCTACGCAAGCCTGCAATGCATCCGACAAATTTCGTATTGGCGACCCGCAGGCCGGTGATATGCTTGGAAAATCATCATTGTAACGGGTCGACGGCGGGTCCCGCCTGCCACTGCAGCCGCCGTCGCAGTCGCATTACGCACCATCAGTACCATGTGCCAACTTCTCGGAATGAATTGCGCCGCGCCGACGGACGTCACGTTCTCCTTCACAGGATTCGCGGCGCGCGGCGGCGCCACCGATCACCACGCCGACGGCTGGGGTATCGCATTCTTCGAGGACAAGGCCTGCCGACTCTTCATCGACAACGAGGCCTCGGCGCGCTCGCCGATCGCCGAGATGGTCAAGCACTACCCCATCAAGTCGCGCAACACCATCGCCCACATCCGCAAGGCCACGCAAGGCAACTGCGCGCTCGAGAACAGTCATCCGTTCCAGCGCGAGCTATGGGGCCGGCACTGGATCTTCGCGCACAACGGCGACCTTCAGGACTTCAATCCGGTGATGTCAGGCGTCTACCAGCCGGTTGGCACGACCGATAGCGAGCGCGCGTTCTGCCTGCTGCTACAAGGCTTGCGCAAGGCGTTCCCCGGTGCGCAGCCGCCGCTCGCCGAGCTGTTCGCCGCGCTGGAGTCGCTCACGCGCGAGGTCACGCAGTTCGGCGTCTTCAACTTCCTGATGTCGAACGGCCAGGCGCTGTTCGCGCATTGCTCGACGCATCTCTATTATCTCGTGCGACGCTGGCCGTTTTCGACGGCCCATCTCGTCGATGCCGATGTCTCCATCGACTTCGCCAAGTACACGACGCCCGAGGACCGCGTGGCCGTGATTGCCACCGCACCGCTCACCGACAACGAGGTCTGGACGCGCTTCGCCCCCGGCGACCTGCTGATGTTCCAGCACGGCGACGTGATCGCCCAGGCGAGCGTGCCGGTGCCGCAGAAGGTGCTCGACAAGCTCGCCAACCCGTCGCTCGACGCGTCGGCCAGCGCGCCGTGCGCCGGGCAGCCGCGCGAGATCGACCCGGAAGCCGTGGACGCACTGCAGACCTGGGGCGAGTAAGCCGGGCGACGCCAGAAACGAAAAGCCGCGCATCGAGCGCGGCTTTTTCGATGCGTGCGAAGCCTCAGTGCAGGATCTTCGCCAGAAAATCCTTCGCGCGATCCGACTTCGGGCTCGCAAAGAAGGCTTCCTTCTGGTCGTCTTCCACGATGGCGCCCTTGTCCATGAAGATCACGCGGTGCGCGACCTTCTTCGCAAAGCCCATTTCGTGCGTCACGCACATCATGGTCATGCCTTCCTGGGCAAGCTCCACCATCACGTCGAGCACCTCGTTGATCATCTCGGGGTCGAGCGCCGAGGTCGGCTCGTCGAACAGCATGGCGATGGGGTCCATCGACAGCGCGCGCGCGATCGCCACACGCTGCTGCTGGCCGCCCGAGAGCTGGCCCGGGAACTTGTCGGCGTGCGCGCGCAGGCCCACGCGGTCGAGCAGTTTCAGGCCCTTTTGGGTGGCCTCGTCCTTGCCGCGGCCGAGCACCTTGATCTGCGCGAGCGTGAGATTCTCGGTAATCGACAGATGCGGGAACAGTTCGAAGTGCTGAAATACCATGCCCACCTTCGAGCGCAGCTTCGAGAGATTGGTGCGCTTGTCGCCCACCGACTCGCCGTTCACGAGAATCTCGCCCTGCTGGAACGGTTCGAGCCCGTTGACGGTCTTGATGAGCGTGGACTTGCCCGAGCCCGAGGGCCCGCACACCACCACCACCTCACCCTTCTTCACTTCCGTCGTGCAGTCGGTCAGCACCTGGAAGTGGCCGTACCACTTCGAAACGTTCTTAATTGAAATCATCTTGCGACCTTTTTCTGAAGACCTTTGACAAGGCTCGACGCGATCACGCAAATCACGAAATAACACGCGCCCGCGAACAGTACCATCTCGACCATCGTTCCGTCACGGTCGCCGATATTGGTGGCGGTACGGAAGAAGTCGGCGAGGCTGATCACGTACACGAGCGAGGTGTCCTGAAACAGCACGATGGCCTGCGTGAGCAACAGCGGCACCATCGCGCGGAACGCCTGCGGCAGCACCACGAATTGCATGGCCTGGCCGTAGCGCATGCCGAGCGCGAACGCCGCGTTCACCTGCCCGCGCGGCACCGCCTGAATGCCCGCACGAATGATCTCCGAATAATACGCGGCCTCGAACAGCGAGAACGCGATCATCGCGGAAGCGAGGCGAATGTCGATGTCGGGCGAGAGACCCAGCACGTTTTGCAGCACCTGCGGCACGATCAGGAAGAACCACAGCAGGACCATCACGAGCGGGATCGAGCGGAAGATCGTGACGTAGCCCTTGGCGAACCATTCGAGCGGCTTCACGCTGGAAAGCCGCATGAGCGCGAGCAGCGTGCCCCAGAGAATGCCGACCACGATCGCGCACAGCGTAATCTTGAACGTGATGATCGCGCCGGTCCACAGGGTGGGCAGCGTGCCGGGAATGCCGCTCCAGTCGAAGTGATGCATCACTTGCCTCCGATGTAGCCAGGCAGACGCGACTTCGCCTCGACCCAGCGCATGAGCGTCATGACGACGAGGTTGATGAGGACGTAAGCGAGCGTGACGGCGATGAACGACTCATAGGTCTGCGCCGTGTAGTCGACGAGCTGACGCGCCTGGGCCGACAAGTCGAGCAGGCCGATCGTCGAGGCAACCGCCGAGTTCTTGAAGATGTTGAGGAACTCGGAGGTGAGCGGCGGCACGATGATGCGATACGCCACGGGCAAGAGCACATAGCGGTACGTCTGCCACTGCGTGAAGCCCATGGCGAGGCCGGCTGCGCGCTGGCCGCGCGGCAGCGCGTTGATGCCCGAGCGCACCTGCTCGCACACCCGCGCCGCGGTAAAGAGCCCGAGACACACGACCGACGCCGAGAAGAACTGCACGCCCGGCGGCGATTGCTTGAACGCATTGCCTATCGATTGCGGCACGATTTCCGGCAGCACGAAGTACCAGATGAAGAACTGCGCGATAAGCGGGATATTGCGGAAGATCGCCACATAAACCGTGCCGACGCCCGCGAGAAATTTGTTCGGCACTGTGCGCAGCACACCGAAGAACGACCCGACGATGAGCGCGATCACCCACGCGCACAGCGACACCGAGACCGTCACCCAGAGGCCGGAAAGAATCCAGCCGAGGTACGTGGTGGGTTCGCCCGTCGAGACCGGGCTGAGCAGAATGCCCCAGTTCCAGTGATAGGTCATCAAGAGACTCCAAGAAAAAGAACGGAAGAAGCGGTGCTTCTTCCGTTCCGTGCTAAACGCTAAATGCGGGTCGACCGGGCGGGGCCGTGTTAATCGATCGCCTTGTCGTTCGGATTCTTGAACAGCGCTTTCATGTCTTCGCTCATCGGGAAGTTCAGGTTGAGACCCTTCGGCGGGATCGGCGACTCGAACCACTTCTTGTAGATCGTTTCGCCTTCGCCCGAGGTCTGGACCTTGGCGATGGCGTCGTCGGCGACCTTCTTGAACTCGGGGTCGTTCTTGCGCATCATGCAGCCGTACGCTTCACGCGACTGCGGCTGGCCGACGATCACGAAGTCGCCCGGATTGTTCGACTTGGCGCGCTCGCCCGCGAGCAGCGCGTCGTCCATCATGAACGCCACGGCGCGGCCCGTCGAGAGCGTCATGAACGACTCGCCGTGGTCCTTCGCGCTGATGATGTTCATGCCCATGCTCTTGTCCTGGTTCATCTTGCGCAGGAGGCGCTCGGACGTCGTGCCCGCCGTCGTCACGACGGTCTTGCCCTTGAGGTCGGCGAAGTCCTTGACGCCCGAATCCTTCTTCGTCATGAGGCGCGTGCCGATTACGAAAATCGTGTTCGAGAAGGCGGCCTGCTGCTGACGTTCGGCATTGTTCGTGGTCGAGCCGCATTCGATGTCCACCGTGCCGTTCTGCACGAGCGGAATGCGGTTCTGCGAGGTGATGGGCACCAGCTTGACCTTCAGGTTAGGCATGTTCAGCTTCTGCTTGACTGCCTCGACGATCTTCATCGCGTAGTCCTGCGAGTAGCCGATCACATTCTGCTTGTCGTCGTAGTACGAAAAAGGAATGGACGACTCGCGGTGCCCGAGCGAGATGACGCCCGTGTCCTTGATCTTCTTGAGCGTGCCCGCGTCCTGCGCGAAAGCGCTGGTGGCGACGCAACCAAGGAGTGCGAGCAGTGCGGCGGTCTTTTTGATTTGCATTGTTTTCTCCGGTACAAGAACCGCCGCCAGTTTATCAAAGTAATTTTTTTGAAAGAATCAAGAGTGACCCTGGCGCAACGGCTGAATGTGCGAAGGCGGACGCCCCCTTGTGGAGGACGTCCGCCTTCTATGCGCCTTGATGTGCAGCGCAAAAACCTGTCACGGCGCATTCATGGATTCGTCACTTCGCTGCGCGCCTTGCCTGGCGCCGCATGCAGTGTCGCGACGCCTGCCAACCGGGTGCGATCAGGGATACAGACCGCGCATTTCGCGCGCCATCAGGATGCGCTTACATGCCACGATGAACGCCGCGGTACGCATCGAGACCTTCTGCTCGCTCGACACTTGCCACACGGCCGTAAAGGCTTCGCGCATCACGCGTTCGAGACGTTCGTTAATTTCGTGCTCGGTCCAGAAGAAGCTCGAGAAGTCCTGCACCCACTCGAAGTACGAAACGGTCACGCCGCCCGCGTTCGCCACCACGTCGGGAATCACGAGCACGCCCTTGTCATGCAGGATGTCGTCGGCGGCCGTCGTGGTCGGGCCGTTGGCGCCTTCCACGATGATCTTCGTGCGGATCTTGCCGGCGTTCTTCTCGGTGATCTGGTTTTCCAGTGCGGCCGGAATGAGAATGTCGGTTTCGACGGTCCAGAATTCGTCGTTCGCCATGACTTCGGCGCCCGCAAAGCCCGCCACGCCGCCCGTCTTCGCAACGTGCTCGAGCAGCGCTTCCGCGTTCATGCCGCTCGAGTTGTAAAGCGAGCCGGTATGGTCCTGCACGGCGACGATCTTCGAGCCGGCTTCCTGGAACAGACGCGCGGCTATGCCACCCACGTTGCCGAAGCCCTGCACGGCAATACGTGCGCCGTCGATCGAAAGACCGGTGCGGCGCGCGGCCTCGCAGCCGACCACGAACACGCCGCGGCCTGTGGCTTCGCGGCGGCCGAGCGAGCCGCCGAGCGAGATGGGCTTGCCCGTCACGACGCCCGTGGCCGTCTGGCCCTGGTTCATCGAGTAGGTGTCCATCATCCACGCCATGATCTGCTCGTTCGTGTTGACGTCCGGCGCGGGAATGTCGGTGTTCGGTCCAATGATGATGCCGATTTCGCTGGTGTAGCGACGCGTCACGCGCTCGAGCTCACCTCGCGACAGCGTGCGCGGATCGACCCGGATACCGCCCTTCGCGCCGCCGTACGGCACGTTCACTGCAGCGTTCTTCACCGACATCCACGCGGACAGCGCCATTACTTCGGAGAGCGTAACGTCCTGGTGATAACGCACGCCGCCCTTGCCGGGACCACGCGAAACGTTGTGCTGGACACGATAGCCTTCGAAGTGCGCGACGGTGCCGTTATCGAGTTCGATGGGGCAGTCGACGATCAGGATACGCTTCGGACGCTTGAGCGTTTCGAGCCAGCGCGAGAGCGAGCCGAGATACGGCGCCACGCGGTCGACCTGACGAAGATAGTTGCCCCAGGGGCCGAGATCATCGGCGTGGAGATAGGAAGGAACCGACTGCAGTTGGGATGACATGAACGCTCCGATCGAACAAGTGGTGCCATTGTCAGAAAACGCCCAGATGAAATCCAATGCCGTTTGATCATCCCGTTATGCTTTTCGTGCATAACGTCCCCGAAGTCGAAAAAACGTGTCGCTGGCGCCGTGTTCAGGCCTTGCAGACTGAAATAGCCTGACTGTTTGCGTGGCTGTTGCGAGTTCAGCCTGCCGCTTCGTCAGCGCCTGCCCTGCGCAAGTTCCTCGCTGACCGCCTCCCACAGCTCGCGCACGAGCGCCTGGCGCGCGTCGTCGCCCTGCGTCGCGAGCTTGTCGCGATAGAGGCGGATCTCCATGTCGAGCGTGAACTGGCCCTCCGGCACGCCGCGCGTGCCGCGGTCGAGGCGAATCAGCTCGCCCTGGGCCACGGCGTCTTCCACCGCGCTGTGCGGCAGGAAGGCGATGCCGTGACCGGCCAGCGTCATCGCCTTGAGGCCTTCTGCCATGTCCGTTTCGTACACGCGGTCCAGATAGAGCCGCGCCGGTGCGTTGGCAACGATTACCTCGGTCATGCGGCCGAGATACGCGTTCGGCGTATAGGAGAGATACGGTGCGGGCGCATCGGGCGTGCCAGGCAGCGTGTAGCGTGCACGCCCCGCGCGCTGCGGCGCCGAGTACGGGCTGATCGACTCGATGCCGAGCGTCAGCGTATCGTAACGCGCGGGGTCGAGCGTCACGGGGTGGCTCGGGTGGTGATAGCCCATCACGAGGTCGCAGCCGCCCTCCACCAGTGACAGCACGGCGTCGTGCACGTTCAGCGCGCGCAGCCGCGTGTGGATGCGGCCAAGCTTCGCCTCGATGCGCTGCAGCCAGCGCGGAAAGTACGTGAGCGAAAGCGTGTGCGGCACCGCGAACTCGATCGTCGCCGCGGGTGTGGCCGTGTGGCCGCGCAACAGGGTGCGCGCCTCGTGAAACTGCGAAAGCATCGCGAGCGCCTGCTCGTAGAAGACCTGCCCCGCCGCCGTGAGGCGCGTCGGATAAACCGAGCGATCGATCAGCTCGGTGCCGAGCCACGCTTCGAGCGCCTGAATGCGGCGCGAGAAAGCCGGCTGCGTTACGTGGCGCAGCTCGGCCGAGCGACTGAAACTATGCGTCTCCGCAAGCGAGACGAAGTCTTCGAGCCATTTGAGTTCCATGCGAGGCCAGCGAGCGGATGAGAAGTCCGCATTCTAGGCCCGCGGGCGCACGCCTGGGCGCCGTTGTGGCGAATATCGCGCGGCGCGCCGGCCGGATACCTTAGCGGGACGCCCCGCAAAGCGCGGCCTCCAGTTCGGCAACCACGCCGCGCCAGTCGCCGAGCGTGGACTGGCGGAATACGCGCGCCGACGGATACCAGACCGAATCGGCGTGATCCTTGCCCCAGCGCCAGTCGGGCTGCGCCGCGAGCAGTACCCAAACAGGCTTGCCGAGCGCGCCGGCGAGGTGCGCGACCGACGTATCGACCGTGATGACGAGGTCGAGCGCCTCGATGAGCGCCGCCGTGGCCGCGAAGTCGTGCAGATCGTCGCCGGGCGCATCCATCGGCCAGCGGCCCGCGACCGCCGCAAGCTGCGCGGCCGCCGGGCCTTTCTGGATCGCGAACCAGGCGTTGCCGGGAAGCGCGGAGAGCGGCAGAAGCGACTTGAGCGCCACGGAGCGGAAAGCGTCGAAATGGTGGCGCGGGTTGCCCGCCCAAACGAGCCCGATACGGCGCTGCGCGGCGCCGGCCAGTGCGTTCACGCGGGCGCGCCAGGCGGCGGCCTGCACGGCATCGACACGCATATACGGCGTGTCGGCGTAGATCGGCCGGCCGGGAAACTTCAGCGGCAGGCTCATCACGTCGCACCAGTAGTCGTATTCCGAGGCGATCAAATCGTCGCCCGGCGCGGCGTCGAGCACGCGTGCGATACCCGGCACCGTCGCCGCAAGCGACGCCAGTTCTGGCGCGACCCACGCGTGAACCTGCGCGCCCATCTGCGCCAGCAGGCCCGCATAGCGCACGAACTGGATCTGATCGCCCACGCCCTGCTCGCGGCAGATCAGGAAGCGTTTGCCTTGCAGCGGTTCGCCCTCCCACTCGGGGCACGGCAGCTTGCGGTAGGTGGCTCTGGCGGTCGAGGTGAGCTTGCGGTTCTCGAAGAGCGGCCAGCCGCCGGCATAGTCTTCGCGCCGCAGCATCAGCATGCCGAGCTGAAAGCGCGATTCGGGCAAGTCGGGGTTCAGCGCCAGTGCGCGGCGATATTCGATCTCCGCTTCGTCGTAGCGCGCCAGTGCGGTCAGCGCGAAGGCCAGATTGTTGATGATGCCCGCCCCATCGGGCTTGAGTTCCGCGGCGCGCCGGTAGAGCGGGATCGCGTCTTCGTAGCGGTGCATCGCGTCATAGGCATAGCCGAGTTCGAAGAGCGCGAACACGTTCTCGGGCTCGCGTGAGATCGCGGCCTCGAAGCAGGAGGCCGCTTCGGCGTACCGCTCCATCGAGCGCAGCAGCCGGCCCATGTGGATCGGTGTCCTCAGATCGCGGAGATCGAGCGCCGCGGCGGTACGGAACTGCGCAAGTGCGGCGTCGTTTTCGCCGTTGGCTTCCAGTGCGCGTCCGAGATTGAACGCAAAGTGTGCGGATTGCGGCTCCAGCGAACGCGCACGCCGATAGTGTTGCGCCGCGCCGGCGAGGTCGCCGAGTTCCATCAGCGCATTGCCGAGATTGTTGTGCGCGTTCGCGAAGCCGGGGGCGAGCGCCAGTGCCCTGCGCTGCCAGGCGGCGGCGCCCGCAGGGTCGCCAAGGCGGTTCGCGACCACGCCGCGGTTGGCCAGATATTCGGCGCTCTCAGGCCTCTGCGCGAGCGCGCGGTCCATCAGATCGGCAGCTTCCTGCAGCTGACCGCGGCCGAGCGCAATCACGCCCAGATAGTGCAGTGCGTCAGGATCTTCGGGGTACGCCGCGAGCGCGGACTGATAGTAAGCGTGGGCGTCAGCGACCCGGCCCGCGCGGTGGCAAGCCAGGCCGGCTTCGATCAGGACAGCGGCCTCATTGGCAGCGAGGATGGGAGCATCGAGAGTCATGGCAGCAAGTATTTGATTAAGCGCAAACTTTTGACGTGATCGCACTCTATATCCGTCTCAAAACGCCCCATCCCGATAACAGGCCGGTGCGACTGAGCGCCTTGAAGTGCGTCGCGAACCTGCGCTCAGCCGTGCCTGACAGCGTCGGCCTCGGCCCCCGTCGGCAAGGTGATAAAATATTTGGTTCCCGCCGTCTCGAATCCGACTGCAACCGACTGCCAACTGAGCGTAACGCGCCACGTTACGTCCCCATCATGTCCGACACTCGTCCCGATACCCTCTTCGCGCTCAACGCGCTCTCCCCGCTCGACGGCCGCTACGCCTCGAAAACCGAAGCGCTGCGCGACTGGCTCTCGGAAGCCGCGTTCATGCGCAACCGCGTGACCGTGGAAATCCACTGGCTGATCGCGCTCTCCCAGGCCGGTTTCGCGGAAGTGCCGCTCTTCTCGGCAGCCTCGGAGCAATTCCTGCTCAAGCTCGCCGAGAACTTCACGGCGCATGACGCCGCGCGCATCAAGGACATCGAGCGCGTGACGAACCACGACGTGAAGGCCGTGGAGTACTGGCTCAAGGAGTCGGTGAAGGGTCAGCCGGAACTGGAGCGCGCGAGCGAGTTCATCCACTTCGCCTGCACCTCGGAAGACATCAACAACACGTCGCACGGCCTGATGCTCGCGGGCGCACGCGAGCACGTGATCCTGCCGGCGCTGCGCTCGGTGCATCAACGCCTCGTCGCGCTCGCGCACACGCACGCCGAGCAGCCGATGCTCTCGCGCACGCACGGCCAGCCGGCCAGCCCGACGACGCTCGGCAAGGAAATCGCCAACGTCGCGGCGCGTCTCGCGCGCGCGATCCAGCGCATCGAGAAGGTCGAATTGCTCGGCAAGATGAATGGCGCAGTCGGCAACTTCAATGCGCATCTCTCTGCGTATCCGGAATTCGACTGGGAAGCCTTCTCGAAGGAAGTCGTCGAGCAGCGCCTGAAGCTCACGTTCAATCCGTACACGATCCAGATCGAGCCGCACGACTACATGGCGGAGCTGTTCGACGCCGTCGCGCGCGCGAACACGATCCTGCTCGACCTCGACCGCGACGTCTGGGGCTATATCTCGCTCGGCTACTTCAAGCAGAAGACGAAGGCCGGCGAAATCGGCTCGTCGACCATGCCGCACAAGGTCAACCCGATCGACTTCGAAAACTCGGAAGGCAACCTGGGCCTCGCGAACGCCACGCTGCGCCACCTCGCCGACAAGCTGCCGGTCTCGCGCTGGCAGCGCGACCTCACCGACTCGACGGTGCTGCGCAACATCGGTGTCGCATTCGGCTACTCGCTGCTCGCGTACGACGCGCTGATCCGCGGTCTGGACAAGCTCGAAGTGAACCCGCAGCGCCTGAACGACGACCTTGACGCCACGTGGGAAGTGCTGGCCGAGCCGGTGCAGACGGTCATGCGCCGCTACGGCATCGAGAACCCGTACGAGCAGTTGAAGGAACTCACGCGCGGCAAGGGCATTACGCGCGAAGCGCTGCAGACGTTCGTGAGCGGCCTCGCAATTCCTGAAGACGCGAAGAAGCGTCTGCTCGAGATGACGCCTGCGTCGTACGTGGGCAAGGCCGTGGAGCTGGCGAAGCGGATTTCGTAATCGCCACACCGCAAGGCCAATCGGGATAGGGGCAGGCCTCGCGACCTGACCCCTCCCACGCCACCGTGCGTACGGGTCCGTACACGGCGGCTCGGATCGGTTAGCCGACTGGACCGACAGAGGGAAGTCCAAGAGAACGTAGA